>JAUXRT010000517.1 GCA_030681635.1 Reyranella sp. | reverse complement strand
GGCATCGGGCACGATTTCTCGACGCTCCGGCCGCACGGCGCGCCGGTGAAGGGCGTCGGCGCCGACGCCTCGGGGCCGCTGTCGTTCATGGACGTGTGGGATGCGATGTGCCGCACCATCATGAGCGCGGGCTCGCGCCGTGGCGCCATGATGGCGACACTGCGCTGCGACCATCCCGACATCGAAGCCTTCGTCGATGCCAAGCGCGACTCGGCGCGGCTCCGCATGTTCAACGTCTCGGTGCTGGTCACCGATGCCTTCATGAAGGCCGTGAAGGACGAGGCCGACTGGGACCTCGTGTTCGGCGGCAAGGTTTTTAAGACGGTGAAGGCGAAGGCGCTGTGGGAGCGCATCATGCGCGCCACCTACGACGTCGCCGAGCCCGGCGTGATCTTCATCGACCGCGTCAACCGGCGGAACAACCTGCACTATTGCGAGACCATCCAGGCGACCAATCCCTGTGGCGAACAGCCGTTGCCGCCCTATGGCGCCTGCCTGCTGGGATCGATCAATCTCGCGGCGTTGGTGAAGGATCCGTTCACCCCGGAAGCGGGGCTGGATATCGAGGCGCTGGAACAGCTCGTGCCGGTCGCCGTGCGCATGCTCGACAACGTGATCGACGTGTCGCGCTTTCCCCTCGCGAGCCAGGAGAAGGAAGCGAAGGCCAAGCGCCGCATCGGCCTCGGCGTCACGGGGTTGGCCGACGCGCTGATCTTCTGCGGCGTGCGCTACGGCTCGCCCGAGGCGGTGCGGCTGACGCGCGACTGGCTGGGCGCGGTCCAGCGCTTCTCCTATCTCGCCTCGGCGGATATTGCGGCGGAAAAGGGCAGCTTCGAGCTCTACGATCGCACCAAGTATCTGGCCGGCGAGACCATCCGCGGCCTGCCCGAGGATGTGCGCACCGCCATCGGCCGCTACGGCATCCGCAATGCGCTGCTGAACTCGATTGCCCCCACCGGCACGATCTCGCTGCTGGCCGACAATGTCTCCTCCGGCATCGAGCCGGTGTTCGCCTTCGGCTTCGTCCGTCATGTGCTTCAGCCCGACGGCACCAAGCGCGAGGAGAGCGTCGAGGATTATGCGTTCCGGGCCTGGCGCGAGGCCAAGGGCAACGAGGCCCCGCCGTCGGACGTGTTCGTCGATGCCCAGACGCTCTCGCCCGCCGACCATCTCGCCATGCAGGCGGCGGCTCAGGATTTCGTCGACAGCTCGATCTCCAAGACCATCAACCTGCCGCGCGACATCTCGTTCGAAGCTTTTAAGGGCGTCTACGAGGAAGCCTATGCGCAGGGCTGCAAGGGCTGCACGACCTACCGCCCCAACGACGTCACGGGTGCGGTGCTCGAGGTGAAGCCCGAGGCCGCCACGCAGCGTGCGACCCCGGCCCTCGTGCCGGTGCCGGCGCGCGAAGACGGCGTGGTCTATATCGCCCAGCCGCTCGACCGGCCGGAAGACCTGCCGGGCCGCACCTACAAGATCAAATGGCCGGGCAGCGACCACGCGATCTACATCACCATCAACGACGTGATGCAGGACGGCCGCCGCCGGCCGTTCGAGATCTTCATCAACTCCAAGAACATGGAGCACTACGCCTGGACCGTGGCGCTGACGCGCATGATCTCGGCGGTGTTCCGCCGCGGCGGCGACGTGTCGTTCGTGGTGGAAGAACTGAAGGCCGTGTTCGATCCGCGCGGCGGCCAGTGGATGGAGGGCCGCTATGTGCCGTCCCTGCTGGCAGCGATCGGCGGCGTGATCGAACGCCACCTGATCGAGATCGGCTTCCTCTCGCCGGCCGATGCGCCGTTGCTGACCGACGCCGCCGATCAGCGGGTCCGGCTGGCAGCCGGCGCCCGCGAGCCGGCCAGTCAAGGGGCAGGCGGCACGGCCACGACGATGGGCCAATGCCCGAACTGCGGCGCCGCCTCGCTCACGCACCAGGAAGGCTGCGACGTCTGCCTCAACTGCGGCTACTCGCGCTGCGGATAGCTGAAACGGGACGTCCGTCGGCCAAAGGGCAAGGTTGACTCGATCGCGGGCGCGATGTGGTCAAAGACGCGCAATCGGCCGCCAGGTTTTTGGCGGCTGCTTATCCATGCCCTTCTAGGCGCTGGTTGTGAGCGGTAGGTTGGACTAGAATTGCAACCAATGCATGGGCTGCCCTGATCGCAGGCCCCAATCTGAATGCCATGAGGGGAGCCTTGGTATTGGATTCGACCGATTCTTCCGGCGGCATTCGCTCTTTGCAGGAGTTGGTTGATCGGCAAGAGCCACCCGTCCTGGTGGTCGTGGGCTCAGGCGTCTCGTTCGGAGCGACCGGCGAAAAGCGCGCGACCTGGCGCGGTTTTCTGAACAATGGCCTCGACTATCTTTTCGCCCAAGGAATCTGGGACAAAGAAAAGGTCACGGCAGAGCGCTTCCTGATCAATGACAGTTTTGACAAGCGGCCTGATCTGGAAGAGGTGCTGCGCCGCGCCGACAGTGTAACGGACGGTCTTGGCGGCCCGGACAATCCGCTATTCTCACACTGGCTGAAAGAGGCAATTGGCACCCTGCGCGCAGCCGATGGCCAGGCAACAACGCTCGACGCGATTCGCGATCTCGCGGACGCAGGCGCGATCGTGATGACAACGAACTACGACGACTTGCTTTGTGACGCCCTCGAATTGCCGCCGGTTACGTGGCTCGAACCAGAAGCCGTGCTTCAGGTGATCAATCGCAAGCGTCCCGGAATCATTCACATACATGGGCATTGGCGGTCGCCGAAATCGATTGTCTTCGGCAAACGCTCCTATGAGGCGATCGTTCAAAGCGAGCCTTTGCAGACGGTTCTGTCGAGCCTGTGGTTGCAATGGCATTGGATGTACGTAGGGGCGGGAGCTGGTCTCCAGGACCCAAACCTTGGTGCGCTCTTGAAGTGGGTCGGTCAGCATTTTGGCAGTAGCGGCAGAGTAGATTATTTTTTTGGCAGGTCGGACCAGGTCGAGGCGCTGCAATTGCGTTCCGACAGTCTTGCCAACGTTGTTCCCATTCCCCTTGCCGATTTCGATGTCGATCTACCGGCCAAGATTCGAGCCCTGACGCCGCAATTGCGTGCCTCGCCGTTCGAGCTGCTTCTGCCGTCATCCACGCGGTTTCGTCAGCCGAGCGAATCGAGGATCACCAATCCCTTTCCAACCTGGCAGGAGTATGCCGAGGGCAGGGTGCCCAGCCTTCCCATCGATCTCGAGGTGAAAGGGCGACTGCAGCATCACGGCTGGGCAATGCTGGTGGATGTGGCGTCGGTGGGCAAAACGACATTGGCGCTCCGTATCGCGACACTTCCGGAGCAGCGGCCGAAGCCTGTCTATTACCTTGAGCTGAAACGTACCGACGACAACGTGACCACCTTTGCGACCGAAGCCTACGCTGCCCTTCGCCGCCTTGCTCGGCCCGGTACGTTGATCGTGCTGGACAACGCCCACCACAATCCGGCTTTGGCGTTCGGCCTTTGGCAAAGATGGCGCGAGCGTCCCAACGGTAGTCGATTGCTGATCGTGGTCACCCGGATGGAGAAGCCGGTCGTGCTTTCGGGTGACAACGCCTTGCTGGCTTTGGAAGGGTCTGTCGACAATCCAGCTCTTAGTCTCGATCTGACACCGATGGATCTTGGAGCGATTTTCACTCGCGTGATCGATCGCTTGTCCCCGGGGCAATCCGCCGGACTGCCTTCTCCGCCTGAATCGGCTCTTCTCGAGTGGCACAAGACTTATGGTGGCGAACTCGGGGCATTTGTTACTGCGATCATTCAGGAGCGTGGCAGGCTTTCTCCCTCGAATTGGACGCTGCCTGTGGAAGCCGCATCCGAGTGGATGCGCGAGCGGCACTTGCGCTATTTGAGCGAGCAGGAACTCGAGAATGTGCTCTGTCTCTCGGTGTTTGGCGCTCAGGAGTTGGAGATAGACGTTAGCCAACCAGCGCTTCCTTATCCGCTTTCGATGGCGACCCCCCTTACACGCGGGCTCGCCGAGAGAATTGAGGTAGCGGACGGAAAGTATGTCCGGTTCAAGCTTCGCGAGCCGGGTTGGGGGAAGCTGGTGATCGGCGCGATACGGCCGGAACTCGACAATCTCACCATTCTCACGAGCACCTGCGCGCGATCTCTGGATGTTGCGATCGCCCTGGATGCGGCGTTGGGAAACGCCGGAAGAATTGACCAGCGGGAGGCCATTTGGCTGAAATTGAACGACTACATTCCAGAGCTGCTGGAGAGTATCTGGAAGGTCGAGCTGGGGTATATGGCATCGTTTCTTTCGCGCGCTCGCCAACGCAAACAGTTCGACCTCGCGCAACGCCTGTGGGACGCATTGGCTGTCGATGCCGGCCGCCTGTCCGACGCCGTTTGTCGATCCTCCCTTATGACGCTCACGCCGTTCATGAACGTCGCACAGGAGCAGGGCCCGGCAACGGTGAGTACCGCTTGCTGGAAAGCCTTGAGTGACAACGTCGGCGGATTGGTCGACCGAGCCCTCCAGTCGTCGTTGGGCGACGTCGTCGGGTTCCTCGGGGTTGCGCATAAATTCCGGCAGAGAGCCCTGTTAGGTGCACTGTGGGCGGGATTTTCCAGCCATCCGGAAGCACTGGCCAAACGCGCGGTCGAGTCCACGCTCGACATCGTCGCTGCCTTTCTTCTGAGAGCGACCAATGCGGAACAGGGGACGCTTGTCAGCGCGATATGGAGGGCGCTATCGAAAAATCCAAAGGACCTCGCCAGTCGCGCCATCGAGACTCCATTTGAAAACCTTGGCGCCTTTATTGCGAGAGCAATGAAAAGCGAACAGAAGGATTTGCTGAAGAAGTTATGGCAGGCATTGGCGCAGGATGAGACGGCACTTATCAATCGCGCCCTTGGTGCGCCCTTCAAGGATCTCGCCGCATTCCTGGCGACGGCTCATCGACAAAGTGCAGAAGAGCCGATCGAGGAATTGACGATCCTCCTGGAAAATCTGTGGATGGCGTTTTCCCGGAACTCGGCCCATCTCGCAAAGCGCGCGCTGAATGAACCTCTTAGTGACCTGGCAGCGTTTGCAGAAATCGCCAGTAAGCAGGGGCCAGGCACCCTGGTCGACAGGATCTGGCAGACGCTGGAGGATGACCCTGTGAGCCTGGCGGGGCGAGCCCTGGATACGCCGCTGGGAAATCTGGCCGGCTTCCTCCGCATTGCCAAACGTCAGAAGAAAACCACTCTGGTCGATGCGCTGTGGGACGTGCTTGTCAGCGAACCGGAGGCCGTCGCAAAGAAAATCTCGGAGTCGGACACAGCATCGATTTCGGCCCTGATCGCGTCGCTCACGGTCGAGAATCTTGCCTCCCTTCCCAAGGTGTTTGAGTTTCTGAATATCGAGGATTGGGCATTTGACCCGAGTCGGTCATTTCACCGCTTTCCAGGAGCGGCAGGATTGGCTTTGCGGTTCGCGCAGGCGGGTCGGGAAGATTTGAAGGTTGCGCTTCTCGACAACGTCTTGAGACGTGCGGATCCGAGAGATTTCGAGGACGTGTCGTCTGCTCTGTTGGAGCTTGGAAAGTTGCTCAGCAACGTCGAGGCGCAAGATGAAGCGAGCGTATCGAAGTTCGCGAGATCCATTTGCCGCAGTGAATGGCTGGGTAGATGTTACGCGGCCACAACGACAGTAGGCCTCGCCTCGGCACTCACAATGATTGCCACGCATCAACCGGCGGAGATTATTCGTCTCCTGTGGCATCCAGGTCTCAAATACAGATTGCGCGCCGAGTTGGGGAAGCTCGCTCACGCTGCTCCCGATCACCTGTCTGTGGTGGTTCAGTTCATGGGCGCCAGTGCCCTTTGCTGCCGCAGCCCCGATGTCGTCGTATCTCTACCGCTGAGGAAGATAGCGCAGCTTCCGTCGACGGTGCTTCCCCACCGTGCTGAGAGCAATGAAGTGGAGAGATGGCAACGACAGCTTTGGTACGGGCTAAGAGCGGTTTGCTCTCTCACCTCCGAGCCCCTGGCAGTCGGTGAACCGGTTCTGACGCGGACTTTGGCGCTTTGGCAGGCGAGTCTTGCGGAAGTCGAGACCAAGCCGGGAAGTGTCCTGCACCGGATTGACACAAGTATGGTTCGGTGGCTCCGCCACTGCCATTCATCCGGCGGCGGGCGAATTTATCCTGACGAGGAGCCTCTGTGGACCCTGACCGGCTTTCCCCGACAACCGTAGTCGCGCGTCGGCCTGAACGGTGGCGCCTCGCGCTGCGGGTGAGTTGCACTCTCCGATTCGCAAGTTCAGCAGGTTTTTGCTAGTATTCCTGCCATGATGGGAGACGCTCGCCGGAGGGATTCGGCGGGCGTTTTTCGTGGCTCCGGACGGCCGCGGAATGGTCCAAAGCGGCGGTGATTTTCCAGACTCTTATCCCGGCCATCGGCGGGCGCCGGTGGCACAGTTTGTCAGGGGGCGATTTCACCGCCGGATCAGGATCTTGAGGCCGGTTCGTGGCACAGATTTCCAGACATCTCGTGGCACAACGAGCTGTGCCAGGAAATGGCCCAAGCTCAGCCCAGTTCGAGCGAGATTCCGGCGGTCTTGCTGACGCCTGCCCAGAGCGTGGCGAAGTCGCCGACGAAGGCGGTGTATTCGGCCGGCGTCATCGGTGTGTCGCCGGGCAGAAGCACCACCTCCTTGAAGCGTTCGACGACTTCCGGTGCCTTGTAGGCTTTCTGCAGCTCGTCATAGAGGCGGGCCACGACGTCCGGCGACAGGCCCTTGGGGCCCGAGACGCCGACCCAGGTCGAGGTCGTGAGCTTGGGGAAGCCCTGCTCGGCGAAGGTCGGCGCGTTGGGGTACATGTCGATGCGCTTGTCCGAGCTCACCGCCAGCAGCCGGACCTTGCCGGCGTTGATGTGCGGCACATTGGTGGTGATCGGGTCGAACATCGACGGAATGGTGCCGGCCAGCATGTCCTGCAGCGACGGCGCCGAGCCGCGGTAGGGGACGTGCTTCAACTGGATGCCGGCCAGGCTGGACAGCAATTCGCCCATCAGGTGGGTGTTGGAGCCGATGCCGGAGCTGCCGAAGGCGATCTGGTCGGGCTTGGCCTTGGCGGCGGCGATGTAGTCGGCCAGCGTTTTGTAGGGCGAATCGCCCGGTACGATCAGGACGTTGGGCGTATGGCCGATCAGGGTGACGTGGCTGAAGTCGGTGACCACATTGTAGGGCAGCTTTGGGTAGATTCCGGGCGCGATGCCCAGCGGCGAGGCATGGGAGATGACCAGCGTGTAGCCGTCGGGGGCGGCCTTGGCGGCGAAGTCCGAGCCGATCGTGCCGCCGGCGCCGGGCCGGTTCTCGACCACCACCTGGGTGCCGAGGGCGGCCGAGAGCTTGGGAGCCAGGATGCGCGAAATCGTGTCCGCCGTGCCGCCCGGCGGGAAGGTGGCGATCAGCTTGATCGGCGCCTTGGTCGACCAGCCCGGGCTTGCCCTGACCACCGGAGCAGCCAGCGAGGAGCCGAGCGTGGCAGCCGATGCGGCCATGACGGTACGGCGCGTCAATTTCATGAAAGACTCCCAGGCAGGTGCGCACGTTTGTGGCGCGTTACGACCGCACCGCTGCAATGGACGTGCCAGCCAGATGATTCGGCCCTTGATTTGCCATAAGAGTGACTGCAAATCCTCGGCCGGATACGGAGACGGGCGGATGATGTGGCGTAGACTCCTGATGGCGATGATCCTGATCGGAGGGGCGGCAATGGCCGATTCGCCCGGCGTCGTCGCGCAACCCTTGCCGACCTCGCGCAGCGACCTCGCCTACTCCTATGCTCCGCTGGTCAAGCGTGTGTCGCCGGCCGTCGTCAATATCTACACAACGACGGCGGCGCGGGTGCAGCGGCGCCTGCCATTTCCGTTTCCCGGCATGCCGCAGGCCGGCGAGCGGGTGCAGAATTCGCTGGGATCGGGTGTGCTGGTTCGCCCCGATGGGCTGATCGTGAGCAACGCCCACGTGGTCAAGGGCGCCGACGAGATTCGGGTTGTGCTGGCCGACCGGCGTGAGTTCGAGGCCAAGTTGGTCATGCAGGACGAACGCTACGATCTCGCCCTGCTGCGTATCGAGGGGGCGGGTGAGAAGTTTCCCTTCCTCGAGATGCGCGATTCGGACTCGATCGAGGTTGGCGACGTCGTGCTGGCGATCGGCAATCCGTTCGGCCTCACCCAGACCGTGACCAGCGGCATCGTCTCCGCCGTCGCGCGCAGTGCCGGCGGCATCAACGACTCCAATTTCTTCCTGCAGACCGATGCCGCCATCAACCCCGGCAATTCCGGCGGCGCCCTGGTCAGCCTCGATGGACGGCTGATCGGCATCAATACGGCGATCTATTCACAGAGCGGCGGGTCGGTTGGTATCGGCTTCGCGACGCCGTCGAATATCGTGGCCCGCGTAGTGGCTATCGGTGAGCAGGGCGGCCGTATCGTGCGGCCGTGGCTCGGCGTCAGCATGCAGCGTGTGACTCCCGATCTTGCCGCTGGCTTCGGCCTGTCGCGGCCGGCTGGACTTGTGGTGAAAGAGGTTTTCGCCGATGGGCCCGGCGCTGCTGCCGGGTTGAAACGCAACGACGTGATCGTGGCGATGCGCGACCAGCCGATCGACGACGAGGCGGGCCTCAGATTCCGCCTTTCAACTCTCCAGGTGGATGCGACCGTGCCGGTGCGTATCGTCCGGGCGGGCAAGGAGTTGACCGTCGAGCTGAAGTTGGCGGCACCGCCCGAGAAGCCGCCGCGCGAGCGCTCGGTGCTCGATGGCCGCCAACCGCTCTCCGGTGCCACTGTGGTCAACATGTCACCCGCCGTCGCGGAGGAGCTGGGCCTCGTCGAATGGCGACCGGGCGTCACGGTCGTCGAGGTCAAGCCAGGCGCCTACGCCGGCCGGTTCATCAGGCCGGGTGACATGATCCTGGCAACCAACGGCCAGGACGTGAAGAGCGTCGCCGACCTCAAGAAGCGCATTGCGGCCGGGATCTCCAGCGTCTCGATCGGCCGCGAAGGCATGGTATCCACCGTCCAGTTCCGCTGAGGCGTGGTAGCGTCGGACCGTGCCGGCAGAACACTTCGCCTCTCTTGCCCCGACGCCGCTCGCCGAACGTCTGCGGCCGCGAGCGCTTGCCGACATCCTGGGCCAGGATCATTTGCTCGGGCCGGAAGGCCCGCTCGGCCGTATGCTGGCGGCGCGCAAGCTCAGTTCGTTGATCCTGTGGGGGCCGCC
>JAUXRT010000513.1 GCA_030681635.1 Reyranella sp. | reverse complement strand
GATTTCTCGGTGATCGGCACCACCGACATCCCGTCCGAGTTCGGCGAGAAGCCGGTCTGTACGCCCGAGGAGATCGCCTATCTCTGCGAAATCGCCGGCCACTACATGCAGAAGCCGGTGACACCCGAAGACGTAGTGTGGACCTATTCCGGCGTGCGCCCCCTGTTCGACGACGGCGACGACAATCCCTCGTCGGTGACGCGCGACTATCACCTGGAAGTGGACGGTGCTGTTGGTACGGCCCCGCTGCTCTCCGTGTTCGGCGGCAAGATCACCACCTACCGCCGCCTCGCCGAGCATGCGCTGGCGGACCTAAAACCCTATTTCCCGAGCATGGGTGGCGACTGGACGGCGACGCGGGCGGTCTTCGACGGCGAGCTGGCCGACGCGCCGACCTTTGAGGAAGCCTTCGACCGCTTCGTCGACGGCGCGGCCCAGACCAAGCCCGGCCTACCCAAGGAGCTCGTTCGGGTGCTGGCGCGCCGGCACGGCTCGGGCCTCGGCGAGCTGCTGGAGCACGTGAAGACAGTGGCCGATCTTGGCCGGCATTTCGGCGGCCATCTCTACGAGGTCGAGGTCCGCCACCTGATCCACGACGAATGGGCGGTCGAGGTCGAGGACGTGCTATGGCGGCGAACCAAGGAAGGCCTGCACATGACGCCGGCCGAGCGCGAAGCCTTCGCGCGCTGGATGGCCGAGCTGCGCACGAACACCCAGGGCCCGAACTTTACATAACTTAACCTTCGCGGCAGGCACATGCAGCCGGCAACGGCCGTATCATCGGAGCAACCTTTTACTCCGGTGAGGTTTTCGATGTCCCTCCGCTTCGTGCTTCTGGCCACCGCCGCAGGCCTTGCCTTCGCAAGCCCTGCCTTCGCCCTCGACCGCGATAGCGACTTCGACATGCTCGAGATCGCCCAGGCAGCCCCGCCGGTCGCCGCGGCCGGCCGCACCTTCTCCCCCAAGTCCATGTGCCAGGACCAGCTCGCGCGTCGCATCGGCAACCGCGCCTACATCAAGGCCCGGCTGGAGCTGAAGCCGGAGCAGATGGCCGCCTGGAACGCCTTCGAGAAGGCCTCCGACGAGGCCAACACCAAGTCGAACGCCCGTTGCGCGACGCTGCCGGCCGAGATGAAGGACCGTCCGAACTACGTCGACCGGCTGTCGATGGAAGAGGACGCGATGAAGGCGCGTGTCGCCTCGATCGAGGCGGTGAAGCCCACGCTCACGGCGCTCTACGTCGTGCTATCGCCGGAACAGAAGGCGATCCTCGACAAGCCACGTGGCATGGCGGGCGGCGCGATGCGCCGGCACGGCCCACGCTAGAATAGACCCCGGGGGCACGCAGCGCGCGCCCCCGGCCCTGATCATTCCGGCTTGAGGCCGGCGGCGTCGACGATCTTCTTCCAGCGCACGGTCTCGGCGGCGATGTGCTTGCCGAGCTGCTCGGACGTGCCCGGCAGCGGCAGCGCACCGACGCTGCGCATCTTCTTCTGCATCTCGTCGGATTTGATGCCGTCCACGATCGCGTCGCTCAGCAGCTTCACGATCTCCGGCGGCGTCTTCGCCGGCGCCGCGACATACAGCCAGACCACCGCGTCGTAACCCGGTACTGCCACCTCAGCGATGGTCGGCACGTCGGGCAGGTCGGGCGCCCGCGTCGGCGACGTCACACCCAGTGCCCGCACCGCGCCGCTGCGGATGTGCTGCAGGTGGATCGAGATGCTGTCCATGGCGACCGGGATGCGCCCGGCCAGCAGGTCCTGCTGCAGGAGGGCACTGCCCTTGTAAGGCACGTTCTCGATCCGCATGCCGGTCTCGGCCTTGAGAAGCTCCATGGCGAGATGGGTCGAGCTCCCGAGGCCGGCCGCGCCGTAGCTCAGTTCGCCGGGCTTGGCCTTGGCCAGCGCCACAAGCTCCTGGACCGTCTTGACCGGCACGTCCTTGTGGACCAGCAGCACGTTCGGCACGCTGGCGACCAGCGCCACCGGCACGAAGTCATTGGCCGTGTCGAACGGCATGTTGGCGTAGATGAATTGGTTGGTGACGGCAGTGCCCAGCGTGCCGAAGAACAGCGTGTAACCATCGGGCGCCGAGCGGGCGACCGCGGCGGCGCCGATGTTGCCGCCCGCTCCCGGACGGTTGTCGACGATGACTTGGGTCTTGAGCGCCGTCTCGAGCCGCTGGGCAGTGAGGCGGGCCAGGATGTCGGTGATGCCGCCGGGCGAGAAGCCCAGCACCAGCTTGATCGGACCTTTCGGGTACTTGTCCTGCGCCAGACCGCTCTTGGCCAGGAACGGCGTTGCGAGCGAGGCGGTGGCGGCGCCGAGCAGCAGCCGTCGACGAATGAAATGAGTCATTGTTCTTCTCTGTTCTTTCCTGAGGTCAGCCGCCGAGGAGTTCCATCGCGCGGTCCAAGGTCACAACCCGGTCGTCGAGCAGCGCCGCCGTCATGGCGTCCTCGCTGCGATGGTCGGGCAGGCTGAACGGATCGGCATTGCCCAGCCGGTGGTCGATGACCAGGCGAGACATCAGCAGGCGCCGGGCGTCGCCGCCCTTCTCGCCGAGCCGTGCGCCTTCCACTGCCATCAGCGCAGCGCTGGTCACGTGATAGAGGTTGCTGGCGGCCTTGCGGCACGAGGCCTCGGCCTCCGGCTGCTTGGCCACTTTCTCGGCGAAATCGACGGCGCGATCGACCAGCTGTGCGACACGGCCGCGGAACTGGCCGGGAATCGGCGCGTTCTCGATGTCCTTGTGCAGCGCGGCGGCCAGCGCCTCGTGCGCCCGCTCCTTGCCGACCGCGCGGCGCACGATGTCGAGTGCGTTCACGCTCGACGTGCCCTCCCACAGCAGGCCGAGATGGGCGTCGCGCACCAGCTTGGCGTTGCCCCAATCCTCGATGAAGCCGTTGCCGCCCCGCATCTCCATGGCACCGGTGGCGACCGAGACGTTGTCGCGGCTGGCGCGGTACTTCAGCATCGGCGTCAGGATGCGCAGCTGCGCTTCGTCGCCCGCGGTCATGGCCACAGCGGCGGCGAGGCCGACCGACAGCGCCTGCTCCGTCGGCAGCATCAGCTTCATGAGCTGGCGCCGCGCCATCGGATGATCGACCAGCGTGCGGCCGAACGTGGTGCGGTGGCGCGCCACCTGCAGCGCCTCGTTCAGGCAGCGCCGCATCATGCCGGCGGCGCGGAACCCGTGGCTGAGCCGGGACAGGTTCACCTGGTCCATCATCTGCTTCAGGCCGCGGCCGGGCTCGCCCATCAGGTAGGCGACGGCGCCTTCCATGATCGTCTCGCCCGCCGCCATCGAGCGCGAGCCCATCTTGTCCTTGAGCCGCACGATCCGGTAGCGGTTGCGGCTGCCGTCGTCGAGCTGGCGCGGCATGGCGAAGATCGAGAGGCCGGCATTGCCGGCGGGTGCGCCCTCACAGCGGGCCAGCAGCAAGATGACGTCGTGGTCGACGCAGGAGCAGAACCACTTGTCGCCCCACAGCTCCCAATGGTCGCCGACCTTGCGGGCCGTCAGCGCATTGCCCGAAACGTCGGAGCCGCCGGCCTTTTCCGTCATGAACTGCGCGCCCTTCAGGAGCTTGTCCATGTCCTGTGACAGCATGCCGTCGACGTAGCGCTTCTTCACCGCCTCGTCGCCGTACTTCAGGATCAGCATGGTCGAGGTGTCGGTGACCGAGAGCGGGCAGAGCAGCGCGAATTCCGACTGCGCGAAGATGTACTGGAAGGCGTACTTCACCACCGGCGACACCGGCGTCGGCCAGCCCATCACCGGCTTGTGCGACATGGCATGCAGGCCGAACTCACCGAAGCCGATCTTCTCCATCTCGCGATAGGCCGGGTGATACTCGACCCAGTCCTCGTCGCGGCCGAAGCGGTCGCGGAAATGCAGGATCGGGGTGCGCTTGTCGGCCTGCAGCGCCAGTTCGTCGAGCCGGCTGCCGGCGATCCCGCCCAGCCGCTCGAAGTGCGGCGTGAAGTGCTCCAGGGCGGCCTTGTCGAGATGCAGCTCAAGCAGGTCGCGGACCGAGCGGTCAATTGACCAGAAGTTGAGCCCACGGCAATCCGGGGCAATCAGGTCGGAACGCGACATCGGCCGCTCGAAAGTCATCTTTGACAGGGTATTCATCTGTGCCACCTTGAAAAAATCAGCGCGACCCTGCGCCATCAAGGATGGTTCTCAAATCGACTTATCGGTAGTCTGGAGTTGATATAATCTCAATTCTGGAAGAGCCATGGCACCCCGACTGCCGTCCCTCAACGCGCTCCGCGCCTTCGACGCCGCCGCCCGCCGCCTGAATTTCGCCCGCGCCGCGACCGACCTCGCCGTGACGCCGGGTGCCGTCAGCCGGCAGATACAGGCCCTCGAGGCAGATCTCGACGTGCCGCTGTTCGTGCGCGGCAACCGCGCCGTCGAGCTGACCAGCCGAGGGCGGACCTATGCGCGGCAGGTAAATGACGCCTTCGACCGGCTCGCGCTCGCGACCGAGCAACTGCGCGGCAGCGATCAGAACGGGCCGCTCGCGATCTGCGCCTACCCGACCTTCGCCATGCGCTGGCTGATGCCGCGTTGGCGGCGATTCCATGATCAGCATCCTGAAGTCGACCTGCAGCTCACAACGTCCCTGGCGCCGGTCGACATCGCGCGCGACGGCTTCGATGCGGCGGTGCGGATCGGCAACGGAAGCTGGCCGGGCCATGGCGCGGTCTGGCTGGCGGCGGTGGAGGTCTTTCCCGTGTGCAGCCCCGACCTGGCCACCCGGCTGCGCGAACCGGCCGACCTTGGCGATCACGTCCTGATCCATTCCGACCCACGGCCCGACGACTGGCCGCGCTGGTTGGAGGCTGCCGGCGCCGCCCGCGTGGACAGCTCGCGCGGCCCACGTTTCGAGACGATGAGCCTCGCCTTCCAGGCAGCCATCGAGGGCGTCGGCGTCGCCATGGGCGTAGGCTGCCTGCTGGCCGACGACTTGGCACTCGGCCGCCTCGTGCGCCCGCTCGCGTTCAGTCACCGCAGCAAGCGGGAATTCCATCTTGTATTTCCGCTGTCGCGTGCGTCCGACCCGCGCCTGGCCGCTTTCCGCGCCTTCCTTGCCGCCGAGGCCGAGGCGCAGAACCGCTGAGCACGCCAGGCGGGCGCCGGCCGTACCAGGCGCCCTTACCAGTCACTCGACCGCACCATCTTCATCAAATCTTCCGCCATGGTGAGCGCCGTCAGCACGCCGGTCTTGGGATTGTCCGGCATGGCGCGGCCCAGCCGCTGCATCGACATTTCGCCCGAGTCGGACACCACTTCCAGACGGCTGGCGTTGGTGCCGGGCGGCAGGGTGGGATCGGCCACCAACTCGATCTCGGTGTGCTCGAGCCCGGCGCCGCACAGCGCCACAGTCACCGCAAGGTTGGCGTTCTTCGGGTAGAGCCTCCCGGCATCGGCCGGCTTGCCGCGGAAGATCACCGTCGGCTCCTTGATCGACGGCAGGTCGAACTCGGTCTCGGCCGGCGTGCCGGTCCAAGCATGCGGTGGCTTGATCGACACGTATTTCACCTTGCTGAGGGTGCCGAGCCGCATCGCCAGCAGCCCGTCGAGCCCCGCGATCGCCCCTGACGGCAGGCGCAGCCGCGCGCCGCTCTTCTCAGCCGCCTTCACATGGCTCTTCCAGAGTTTGGGATCGCCATAGGCGCCGGTGGCGATCACCATGA
>JAUXRT010000498.1 GCA_030681635.1 Reyranella sp. | reverse complement strand
TGGATCCAGAAGGTGTCGAGCGCCATGCCGTTGGCGAGCGTAAAGATCTTGGCGTCGACGATGTTGGCGCCGCTGACCGCCATGGCGCCGGCGAGGCGGGCGAACAAGCCATGGGTGTCCAGCGGGTATATCGTCACTTCGGAGACGGATCGCGCGGTGTCTACGCGGTGCTCTATCGCCATCGGCTGGCGGCCGCGTTCGGCGCCGCGCACCAGCTCGGCCTGGCGCGCCAGGGTGTCGGGATCGAACGACAGCCAGTAGGGCGCATAGCCGCGCGCGAAATGCTCGTCCTTCTCCTGGTCGGTCCAGCTCGCCAGGCGCGCAGCAACCTCGGCCTGGATCTGGCGGATGCGATCGGCGCGACCGCCGGCCAGCGTGCCGCCTGACAGGACCTGCTCGGCGGCATTGTAGAGCTGGCGCAGCAGCGCCGCTTTCCAGCCGTTCCAGACATTGGGACCGACGGCGCGGATGTCGCACACCGTCAGCACCAGCAGCAGCCTGAGCCGCTCCGGCGATTGGACGAGCGCGGCGAAATTCTCGATGGTCTTGGGGTCCATC
This sequence comes from Reyranella sp., assembly GCA_030681635.1. GTDB lineage: Bacteria > Pseudomonadota > Alphaproteobacteria > Reyranellales > Reyranellaceae > Reyranella. The sequence continues at coordinate 4,751 of JAUXRT010000498.1, read as the reverse complement.
AGGTCGCGCTGAAAGGCGGTGCCCGACATGGCGAGGTGATGGCGCACCAGCCAGGCCACGGTCTCGGTCTCGGCGGCGCTGAGGCCAAGCCGTGGGCCGACCTGCATCGCCACATCGGCGCCCAGCACCGAATGATCGCCACCGCGGCCCTTGGCGATGTCGTGCAGCAACACGGCGAGATAAAGCGCCGGCCGCGACAGCACCTTGTGCACCACCTCGGCCGACAGCGGATGGTCTTCCTTGAGTGTGCCGTTCTCGATGCTGGCCAGGATGCCGATGGCGCGGATCGTGTGCTCATCGACAGTATACGTGTGATACATGTCGTGCTGCGTCTGGGCGACGACGCGGCCGAAGTCGGGAATGAACCGGCCGAACACGCCGGCCTCGTTGAGACGGCGCAGCGTCGTCTCCGGGTCGTGCGGCGACGTCATCATCTCCATGAACAGGCGATTGGCCTCGGGATCGGCCCTGAGCTTGTCGACCAGCCGGATGTTCTGGGTGATGAGCCGGAGCGTCGCCGGATGGATGTCGAGGCCGTTCTCCTGGGCGACGTGGAACAGCCGCAGGATCGCCACCGGATCCTTGGTGAATGCATCGGGCGACGCCACCGCCAGCCGCTCGCCGTCGAGCTTGAAACCGTCGAGCTGGCGCGGCCGCAGCGTCTGCCAAAGCGCTGCGAGCTTGGGCTTGCGCTTGTGGCTGTCCTCGAGCGCGGCCACGAAGATGCGCGTGAGGTCGCCCACGGTCTTGGCGTGGAGATAGTAGTGCTTGGTGAAGCGTTCGACGCCGCGACTGCCCGGCCGGTCCTGGTAGCCCAGCCGCTCGGCGATCTCGCGCTGCAGGTCGAACGACAGGCGGTCGTCGACGCGGCCTGTCAGGTAGTGGATGTGGCAGCGCACCGTGGTGAGGAAGCGCTCGGCGCGCTCGAACAGGCGCGCCTCTTCCTTGGTGAGCACGCCCTTGGCCACGAGATCGCCGGGCTCGCTGACCCGATAGAGATACTTGGCGATCCAGAACAGCAGGTGCAGGTCGCGCAACCCACCCTTGCCTTCCTTGACGTTGGGCTCGACGACGTAGCGCGAGTCGCCCATGCGCTGATGACGCTGGTCGCGCTCGGCAAGCTTGGCCTCGACGAAGTCGCGGCCGTCGCTGGTGTAGAATTTCTGCGCAAAGCCCTTGTGCAGCTCGTCGTAGAGATCGCGGTCGCCCCACAGGTAGCGCATCTCGAGCAGGGCCGTTCGAATAGTGTGGTCGTTCTCGGCGTAGCGCAGGCTCTCGGCCACCGTGCGCGTGGCATGGCCGACCTTGAGGCCGAGGTCCCACAGCAGATAGAGCATGAACTCGACGATCTGCTCGCCGCGCGGAGTCTGCTTGTAGGGACGCAGGAACAGGAGATCGAGGTCGCTGAGCGGCGCCAGCTCGCCGCGGCCGTAGCCGCCGGTCGCCACCATGCCCAGCCGCTCGGCGGCGCTGGGGTTGGCTGCGGGATAGGCGTAGCGGTCGGCGAAGTCGAACAGGACGCGGACGATCTGGTCCATCAGGTAGGAGGTGGCCGTCAGCACGGCCGGCCCGTCGTTGCGCAGCGGGCCGGGCTCCTCGAAGCGGCGGCGGATCTCGGCGCGGCCCTTGGCGAGCGCGTCCCGCAGCAGCGCCAGCACCGGCGGCCGCGACGGCTCGCCACCCGAGGGCAGGTCTTCGACCAGGGCCGCCAACGCCTCTTCGAGCGCGCGGCGGCGCACGATTTTTCGGCGGTCGGGGATCTGGTCATAGGGCTTGGCCATGGGCGCCCGATACTACAGGCTGGCGGTGGTTTCCACGACTCCCGGAACGTCCATGCCGCGCCCTCTCACGCTCGCCGTCTTCACCAAGAACCGGGTCAATCCGGCCTATGACGCGGCCCGGCTGGTGGCCGACCGGCTGGCGGCCGAGGCCGGCGCGCGGACGATCCACTACGTGCCGCAGACGCCCGACCATGTCGGCCAGCAGAAGGCCCTGGTAAGCGAGGCCCTGGCCTCGCCGCCCGATGGTGTGCTTTTCAATCCGACCGACGATGTGGCAATGGCGGACGACCTCGCGCGGTTCGCCGCATCGGGCATCCCGGTCGCGGTCTTCATCAACCGCATGCCTGGCAAGACCCTGACCTTCGTCGGCTCGGACGATGTTGCGGTGGGCTACAAGGCGGCCACGGCGCTGATCCTGGGCTTGGCCGGGATAGGCCGCATCGTCGCCCTCGACGGCACGCCGTCGGCGCGCACCGCCCGCGACCGGACCGTGGGCCTGCGGCGCGCCCTGGGCGAAAATCCCGGCGTCACCTTGCTGGGGTCGCGCGTGGGCTATCTCCAGGCGGTGCCGGCGCGCGTGGCGATGGCCGAGCTGCTCGCCGCGCACCCGCGGATCGACGGCGTCTGGACCGCCAACGATGTCATGGCCTTCGGGGCGCTGGAGGCGCTGGCCGAGGCCGGGCGGACGGCGGAGGTGGTGGGCGTGAACGGCCTGCCCGCCGCGATCGACCACATCGAGCAGGGCCGCATGCTGGCCAGCGTCGATTTCAGCGCCTTCAACATTGCCGCCATCGCGACCCGCGCCATGCTGCGCCACCTCGACGGCAAGCCGGTGCCCCCGGAGATCATGGTGCCGGCCGAGCTGATCGACCGGTCCAACTGCCATCGCTGGAAGGTGCCGTTCACGGAGCGGGCCTGTGCCACCTGGGACGAGATCGTGCGATAATCGCCCGATGGTTCGGATCATCTCCCTGATCGTGTTGGCGGTGCTGGCGTTGGCGCAGCCGTCGATGGCGCAGACGCGCGCGGCACCCGCCGCCCCGCCGCCGGCCGCCAACCTGATCGACCTCAACAACGCCAGCCGCGACGATCTGATGACGCTCGACGGCATCGGCGAGGTCCGGGCCGACGCCATCATCCGGGCACGGCCGTTCCGGGCCAAGACCGAGCTGGTCGAGCGGCGGCTGATCCCCGAGCATCTCTATGAAAAGCTCGCCGACAAGGTGATGGCCCGCCCGCCGCCGGGTCCGGCGCCGACACCGGCCCGCCCACCGGCGCAAAAGCGGACCTAGATGGACGGCACCACCATCTATGCGCTGGGCACGCCTGTGCCCTCCCGGGCGCACCCCGGCGCCCTCTCGGTCATTCGCCTGAGCGGGCCCCGGGCGCCCGACGTGCTGGTCTTCCTCACCGAGCCGCGCGCCTTCGAGCGCGGCCATTCGGCGCGCGATCCCGCGTTGCCGGAGCCGCGCCGCATGGTCGTGCGCACGCTCTACGATCCGCTGAGCGGCGAGGCGATCGACCGCGGCCTGGCGGTGTGGTTCGAGGCACCCAATACTGAGACCGGCGAGATGATGGCCGAGCTGCACCTGCACGGCGGCCGCGCCGTCGTCGGCGCTGCCCTGGAGGCGATCGGACGGCTGGGTCTCTGCCGGCTGGCCGAGCCCGGCGAATTCACGCGGCGTGCCTTCGAGCACGGCAAGCTCGACCTCACCGAGGCCGAGGGCATCGCCGACCTGGTCGCCGCCGAAACCGAGCAGCAACGGCGCCTGGCGCTGCAGCAGATGGATGGCGCCCTGCACCGGCTCTACGAGGAGTGGCGCACCCTGGGTCTCGCCACGCTCGCCCATCTCGAAGCGGCGATCGACTTTCCCGACGAGGATCTGCCGCCCGGCATCGCCGCCCGCGTGCGCGACGGCGTCGTGCAGTTGCAGACCGAGATCGGCGCGCATCTTGGCGACCGCCGCGGTGAGCGGCTGCGCGAGGGCGTGCATATCGCGATCGTCGGCCCGCCCAACGCCGGCAAATCCTCGCTGCTCAATCTTTTGGCGCGACGCGACGCGGCGATCGTTTCCGAAACGGCGGGCACCACGCGCGACGTGATCGAGGTCCATCTCGATCTCGGCGGCTGGCCGGTGGTGCTGGCCGATACGGCAGGCTTGCGTGAATCGCGCGATGCCATCGAACAGGAAGGCGTGCGCCGCGCCCGCGCCCGCGCCGCCGGAGCCGATCTTCGCGTGCTGGTGCTCGATGCCTCGGGTGACTGGCAAGGCGCGCGACGAGACCTCATCGCCGCGACCGAAAACTGGAACGAGGCGCGCGACATCGTCGTCGTGAACAAGGTCGATCTCGCAGCACCGGAAGCAGCGCCGGATATCGTGGCGCTGTCGGCCAAGAGCGGCGCCGGCCTGCCGGAACTGCTGGCCCGCCTGGAGCGCTCGACCGGCGCCCTGATGGAAGAAGGTGCTGCCGCGCCGCCGCTCACCCGGGCGCGGCACCGCGAAGCCCTTTCGGAAGCCCACGCCGCGCTCGGCCGCGCGCTGCTGGCGCCGGAAGTGGCACTGGCCGCCGAGGATCTGCGGCTGGCGCTGCGCGCCATCGGCCGCATCACCGGCACGGTGCGGGTCGAGGAACTGCTGGACGTCATCTTCCGCGACTTCTGCATCGGCAAATAAAAGCGGGCGGCGCCACCGCGCCGCCCGCTTCTTTCAGTTCGGCCGAGTCTTACTGGATGACGATCTCGACGCGGCGGTTCTGCGGCTCGCGGACACCGTCCGCGGTCTTGACCAGCAGGCCCGCCTCGCCGCGGCCGACGACGGCGATCGCCGTGGCCGGCACGCCTTCACGCACCAGAGCGTCCTTGACCGTGTTCGCGCGACGCAGTGACAACGCCATGTTGTAGGCTTCCGTGCCCGATGTATCGGTGTGGCCGGTCGCCGTCACGCGGGCGTTGCCTTTGGTCTTGTAGGC
>JAUXRT010000480.1 GCA_030681635.1 Reyranella sp. | reverse complement strand
AATACGAAAGGCCGGTCGCTTGGGGAACGACCGGCCTTCCTTAGGAGCCCGCCTGGGTGTGGGGTTATCGAAGCCTTGGGGTGTGTGGGAAGGGGGCTTCGATGAGCGGCTTGGGGGCCGCTGGCGGGCTAGGTGGAACTTGGTGTGGGTGCGGGCGCGCTCGGATTGGGAGCGCTGCCAAACTGGGATGAAATACCTTTCAGAAATGAATTACGAAGTCAGATCAGTGCCTCTTATGAAAGCAACTTAACAAATACCCCGGTCATTCGTCACCTGCAAAATCGCATATCTGATTTTGACCAACCCCACTGATTCCTAAGAATTTCTGCACATGCCGGGCATCAGATAGTCAAAAAGGGTAACTCTGTTTCACCTTAGTCGGCCCTCTTTTCCTATAATTCACAAGTATTATCAAAGACTTACGTCCCACAAAGCCGGTCAATGCCAGCATTTTCGATGCAAATTGATTGCCGCCTGACCGAAAACGTCAGCGCCGGCCGGCAACATCGTCGATTGCCTGGAGAATCGAAGGGCGGGCGCCGGCCGCACGGTCTCGTGTTTCGGCCCCAATTCCATGCTAGACGGTCCCGCATTCCACCAATACTGGCCGCCAATATCGGCGATCGTTATCGGGAGTCTCTATCCGTGCGAACCGTCCGTTCCTTGCGATCCTTTCTCTGCGTTCCCGCCGCGGCCGCACTGCTGGCCATCGGGGCACAGCCCGCCGCCGCCGGACTGGACGAAGCCCTCAAGGCCCTGCAGGCCGGTGACGTGGCGACGACGGAAAAGGAACTTCAGGTCCTCGCCAAGGAGCGCGATCCGCGCGCCCAATTCATCCTCGGCCTCTACGTCTACGGCAATCCCGAGTCGAAGCTCTACGACGTCAACAAGGCGACACCCTTGCTGCTCGACGCCGCCGAGCGCGGCTACCTGCCGGCGATGCTGCCGATCGCCGGCGCCTATGCCGAGGCCAAGGGCGTGCCGAAGAGCGCCTTCGAGGCCTACAAGTGGCTCGCCCTCGCCGAGCGCTGGAACGTCCAGGTGCCGCCTCAGGCGTTCGAGCAGTTGGCCCGCGAACTCAAGCCGGAAGAAATCGAGAAGGCCAAGGCTGCTGCGGTGGCCTACACCTTCAAGACCAAATGATTGCGAGGCGGGCAGTGCCGCTCGCGGCACTTCTCGCCGCCGCCACTGTCGCGCACGCCCAATCGAACGAAGCAGCCGATGTCTCGCCGGCCTTGCGCCCGGCGGTGACAGCCTATCGCGCCGGCGATCTGGTCGGCGCCGAATCGGCGCTGCGCGCCCTGTCGCCTGCGGACAGCGACGCCTCGGCATGGCTGGGCGCCATCCTCCTGGAACGCGGCGCCCAGCGCGAAGGCCTGAAGCTGATCCAGCAATCCGCCGACGCCGGCTCGGCTGAAGGCGCCCATCGGCTGGCGCTGGTCTTCGCTCAGGGCGACGGCGGCACGCCGCGCAACGAGGCGCGCGCGGTCGAACTGTTCGAGCGGGCCGCGGAAAAAGGCCACAAGCGCGCGCAGCTCAATCTCGGCACGCTCTACCTGCGCGGCCAAGGCGTGCCGCGCGATCTCATCCAGGCGCGGGCCTGGCTCGAGAAGGCCGCCATGAACGGCGACCCCTATGCGCTCTATGCGCTCGGGCGTGCCATGTCGGAGAGCCTGGGGCCGGCCAACGCCGATCTGGTCCGTGCCGCCGACCTCTATCGGCAGGCGGCGGAGAAAGGCCATCCGTTTGCCGCCTTGCGCTACGGCCTGGCGCTTTCCGACGGCAGCGGCATCAAGCGCGACCCGGTCGCTGCCCAGCGCTGGCTGGTGCATGCGCAGACAAGCGGCGTTCCCGAGGCCGCGCTGGCACTGGGCGACATGGCGGCCCGCATGCCCGCCTCGCGCGACAAGGCCGCGAACGACAAGGTCCTGAAACTGGCGATCACCTGGTTCGAAGTCGCCGCGAACGCCGGCGTGTCGTCGGCCCAGTTCAAGCTCGCCAACGCCTACGTAGCCGGCGCCGGCGTCACCCGGGATCCGGCGCAGGCCCGACTCTGGTACAGCCGCGCGGCACAGCAGGGATTGACCGAAGCACAGAATGCGCTGGGCATCATGCTGATCGGCGGCGGCGGCGGTCCCGCCGATCCGGTCGAAGGCTACAAGTGGCTGGCCATCGCCGAGCGCGGCGGACATCCCGAGTCCCGCGCGATCCGCGAGAAGACCACCGAGCAGATGCCGGACCGCGACCGCAAGCGCGCCGAGGCGCTGGCCCAGAAGTTCGTGCCGACGCTGGAGACGCCGCTCGATCCCGCGCCGCCGCGTCTCAACCCACCGAAGCCCTAGCAACACAGCGCCGGCCTCGCGGTCATGGACACACCGCCCCTCCTGCCCTCGACACCGCGACAGGCGCGCCCCGAGGTCACCATCGCCGTCTGCCGGGGCGCTTGCCGCCTGATGCGCCAGGCTGGCCACTCGGTCCTGCTCGAACTGCCGCTGCCCGACGGACGGCGCGCCGATATCTTCGCCGTCGGCCGCGCCGGCGAACTCGTCATCGTCGAAGTGAAGTCGTCGATCGAGGACTGGCGCGTCGACGGCAAATGGCCCGACTACCTCGACTGGTGCGACCAGCTCTACGTCGCCATCCCCGTCGACTTCCCCCAAGCCCTCATCCCCGACGAGATCGGCCTGATCGTGGCCGACGCCTACGGCGGCGAGGTCCTGCGCCATCCGCCGCGTCGGCCGGTCGCCGCCGCCCGCCGCAAAGCGCTGTTGATCGACTGCGCACGGCTGGCCTCGGAACGGCTGGCCCGCCTCGAGGACCCCGACTTCGACGATCTGGTCTAGGCCCTCTCTGCCGGCCAAAGATGCCGATTTTTGGCACAGCTCGTTGTGCCACGCGTTGTCTATCCAGCTGTGCCACAAACCTCAGCCAAGACGTTGACCCGGAAGGTGAATCGCCCCGTGATCGACTGTGCCACCGACGTCATCGACTTCGGCTTGTCAGTGTCTGCTCCCGATCCCGATGTCGGCCCACGAAAAACGCCCGGCGGATCGCTCCATCGGGCGTCAAACGAAAAAGGCCGGCGCAATCACCGCCAGCCTGTCAGAAATATAGCCAAAAACCTGCTGAAACGTCAACTATATCTTGCGACCCTCTCATATGAGCATGGCGCGGGACGCGGTGTGCGTCGTCGCGCCCGGCGTGCCGCGGCCACGGCTCGCCTCGGCCATGCGGATGCGGGCATAGGCCATGACCTCGGTCGGCGGGCCGACGCGCTCGATGCGGCCGTCCATCAGCAACGCCACCCGGTCGGCGATGGCGAGCGGCGCCAGGCGATGGGTGATCATGATGACCGTGCGGCCGCGCGTGTTGGCCTTGAGCTGCCGCAGGAGCTGCTCCTCCGTCGCCGGATCGAGGGCGCTGGTCGCCTCGTCGAGGATGAGGATGCGCGGATTGCGGATCAGGGCGCGGGCGATGCAGAGAAGCTGGCGCTGGCCCATCGACAGCCCCTGCCCGCGCTCCCCCAGTACCGTGTTGTAGCCTTCCGGCAGGCGCTGGATGAAATCGTGGGCGCCCACGAACTTGGCCACCGCCACGACGCGGCCGGGATCCTTGTTCGTGACGCCCATGGCGATGTTTTCCCGCACCGAGCCGGTGAAGAGTTGCAGCTCCTGCGGCACGCAGCCGATCTGGGCACGCAACTGGGCCGGCGAGATGTGCGAGATGTCGGTGCCGTCGACCAGCACGCGGCCACCCGACGGCTTGAACAGTCCCTGGACGAGATTGGCGATCGTCGTCTTGCCCGATCCGGACGGCCCGATGATGCCCAGGATCTCGCCAGCGGCGATATCAAGGTCGGCATCCTGCAGCACGGCGGGAACATGATCGTCGGGGCGATAGGTCACGCGCTCGAACGTGATGTCGCCCACCAGCGGCGGCATCGGCGCCAGCGCCCCGGCCGGACTTTCGACGGCTTCACGCATCAGCCCGTCTACCCGCCGGAAGGCCGCCGCCACCGCCTGGAGCTGTTGCCAGGCCACCACCAGCTGGCGCATCGGCTGCAGCGCGCGCGAGGCCAGCATGTTGACCGCGATCAGCGCGCCCACCGTCATGCGATGGTCGAGGATCTCGTGCACGCCGATGGCCACGATCGTCAGGGAAGCCAGGAGCTGGAGCGCGCCGGAGGCGCTGGCGGCGATGTTGGCGAGGTTGCTGGCGCGGAAGCTGGTCCAGGCGGACTGTTCGACCCGCGCCTGCCAGCGCTTCTCGACCTCGGCCTCGAGGCCCAGGGCCTTGATGGTGGCGGCATTGGCGACCGTCTCGGTCAAGGTCGAACTCTTGGCGGCCAGCGCCTGGAAATTCTCCTCGGCGAGCCGGCGCTGGGAACGATGGGTGGCCAGCGACACGCCGATCACCACCGGCAGGGCCAGTGTCGTGACGATGCCGAGCGTGGTGCTGATGGCGAAGGTGGCCACCAGGAAGAGCGCGACGAAGGCGAGGTCGATCGCGAGCACCGGCATCTGGCCGGTGAAGAAGCCGCGCAATACGTCGAGCTGGCGCAGCCGTTCGGCGATGACACCCGAGGGCGTCCGCTCGAAGTGGCGATAGGGAAGCTGCACCAGGTGATGCAGCACCTCGCCGCTCATCATCGTGTCGAGACGCGCGCCGGTGCGCGCCGAGAGCCAGCCGCGCGCGACGCGCAGCGCGAAGTCGATGGCATAGGCGATCACCATGCCGATGCAGAGCATGGTCATGGTCGCAGCGGCGTCCATCCGCCCGTCTCGACCGATTGCGTCGTGGCCGATCACGGCATTGAAAACCAGCATCATGAAGATCGGCGTGGCGAGGCCGAGGAGATTGATGACGAACGACATCGCCGCGAGCTTCAGCACGACCGGCCGCACCCGGGCCCACAGCGGCGCGTACCACTCCTGGCGACGCTCGTGGGCGCCGGTCTCGCGCATCACCAGCGCCCGCGCACCCAGCGCCATCACCTCGTCGGTCGCCAGGCGCCACACGCGACCTTCGACGACGTCGAGCACGGTCCATTGGCCGCCGCTGCCGGCCACCACGACGTAGGCGGGCTGGTCGGGCGCACCGACCAGGGCAAACGGCATGGGCAGGTCGTCCAGCCGCCCGGCGTTGTCGTGGCCGGCGAGATCGACGGCATAGGCCTCCAGCCCCAATCGCTTGCCGGCCGTCAGGAAGGCACTCTCGTCGAGGCCTGAAACCGGCAGAACCGCGAGCCGCCGTATGTCGGCTTCACCGACCGGCCGCCCGACCTGTTGTGCGATGTAGAGCAGCGCCCGCATGAGGGAATCGATCGGTTGGCGGCGTTCGCCATCCCACACCGATTGCTGGAAGCCGCCATTCTCCAGAGGAGCCATCCCTCCCGAGAATATCCGAAATTGCCGTAGAATCAATTGTTTAGGCTATGTTCCTCACATGAAAAGGCGCGCGAAGTGGACCTCCGCGCGCCTCTATCGAATCAACTTCCCCTCCCCGTCATCGGGGGAGGTGTCACCGTCTTACGGTGACGGAGGGGGTCATGAACCCCATCGCCCTCGTAAGACGAGGACACTTCCCCTTCGCGGAGTCCGCGAAGGGGAAGAGAGGTTTGGAAAGACTTAGCGCGCGCCGAACGCCCGCTTCAACTCAGCCACGAGATCCGTGCGCTCCCACGAGAAGGCGCCATCGCGCTCAGGCTTGCGGCCGAAGTGGCCGTAAGCTGCGGTGCGCTGGTAGATCGGCTTGTTGAGC
>JAUXRT010000477.1 GCA_030681635.1 Reyranella sp. | reverse complement strand
TCCTACGCCGTGCGCCGCTTCACCGACGAGGCCAACCGGCTCGATGGCGTCATGAACAACCGTCTCTACGACCGGCGCTACATGGCCGGCGACGACTACACGATCGCCGACATGATCTGCTACCCGTGGACGGTGAACTGGAAGTTGCAAGGCCAGGACATCGAGGAGTTCAAGCACTTCAAGCGCTGGTTCGAGGAACTGGGCGCCCGCCCCGCCGTCCAGAAGGGCATGGCGGTCGGCGCCGATCTCTCGGTCGAGCGCGAAAAGCTGCCGCCCGAGGAACAGGCCCGCATCCGCAAGCTGCTGTACAACCAGCGCGCCCGGCCGGTGCCGGCCTGAAGTGACCCGACTGAAGCGGACCGGCTTGGCCAGCCGCATTGCTGGCTTGCCCGGGGCGCGTTGGTTCGAGGGTGGCCGGCTGATATGATGCGAGCATGAGCGACAACACCATGGCGACGGGCGTCGCGCCCGTCGCGGCACCGACGGCCACTCCTGCCGTATCGGCCTCGGCCAACAATACGACCTTCGCGGTCATTCTCTCCCTGAGTTTCTGCCACCTGCTGAACGACATGATGCAGTCGCTCGTGCCGGCGCTCTATCCCATCCTCAAAGATTCATATGCACTGAGTTTCGGCCAGGTCGGGCTGATCACGCTGGCCTTCCAGTGCACCGCCTCGATGCTGCAGCCCGTGGTCGGCATGTACACCGACAAGCATCCCCAGCCCTATTCCCTGATGGTCGGCATGGGTTTCACCCTGATCGGCCTGCTGCTGATGTCCCAGGCCAACACCTATCCGCTGATCCTGCTGGCGGCGGCCCTGATCGGCATGGGCTCGTCGGTCTTCCATCCCGAGGCCTCGCGCGTGGCGCGCATGGCGGCGGGCGGGCGCTACGGCCTCGCGCAGTCGCTGTTCCAGGTCGGCGGCAACATGGGCTCCGCGGCGGGGCCGCTGCTGGCCGCCTTCATCGTCGTGCCGCACGGCCAGCACAGCATCGTGTGGTTCTCGGCTGCCGCCCTCGTGGCCATGACCGTGCTGTTCCAGGTCGGCGGCTGGTACAGCCGTCGTCGGGCCGAATCCAAGGGCAATGCCGCAAAGCCGGCCGCGCGCGCCAAGGCAGCCGCCGGCCCCACCCTCTCGACCCTGTCGCGCGGCCGCGTCATCGGTGCCGTGCTGGTGCTGGTGGCGCTGCTGTTCTCCAAGAACGTCTATAGCGCCAGCCTCGGCAGCTACTTCACCTTCTATCTGATCGAGAAGTTCGGCGTCGAAGTGCAGACGGCGCAGCTCTACCTGTTCGCCTTCCTGGTCGGCATCGTCATGGGCACGATTGCCGGCGGTGTCGTGGGCGACAAGGTCGGCCGCATCCCGGTGATGTGGTTCTCGATCGTGGGCGCGCTGCCCTTCGCCCTGATGCTGCCCTACGCCAACCTGTTCTGGACCGGCGTGCTGGCCGTCGCGGTGGCAATGATCATGGCCTCGGCCTTCTCCGCCATCCTGGTCTATGCCCAGGAGCTGTTGCCGGGCCGCGTCGGCCTCGTGGCTGGCATGTTCTTCGGCTTCTCCTTCGGCCTGGGCGGCCTCGGCGCCGCGGCGCTGGGCCAGCTCGCCGACCTCACCAGCATCGACACGGTCTACAAGGTGACGCCGTTCCTGCTCCTGCTGGGACTGCTGACGGCATTCCTGCCGCGCCATCCCGGCCGGCCGGCATGAGCCCTCGCTGAAGGCCGGGAAGAGCCAATGCCCCGTGCGCGCCTGCGCGATCTCGGCCTAAAAGTCGGAACTCTGCCGCCCGGACCACTCAACGCCATTACCGATGTGGCGGGTGTGAAAGTCGGGTACTCGACCGTCGTCCACGATAGTCCACGGATTGCCCGGACGGGCGTCACTGCCATCTGGCCGCGTGGCAAGGAAATCTGGACCGACTACGTCTTCGCCGGCACGTTCTCTTTCAATGGCAACGGCGAGATGACCGGCCTTCCGTGGCTCGCCGAGCAGGGCCTGCTCGGCGCGCCGATCGGGATCACCAACACCTATCAGGTCGGAATCGTCCGTGACGCCATCACGGCCCTGGCGGTGCGCGATGGCGCTTCCCAGGCCTTTCATCTGCCGGTCGTCGCCGAGACCTACGATGGCTGGCTGAGCGACATCCAAGGGTTCCCCTTGACGCAGGCGCACGCGTTCGCCGCGTTCGACAGCGCGGTCGGTGGCTGCGCCATCGCCGAAGGCAATGTCGGCGGCGGCACCGGCATGATCTGTCACGAGTTCAAGGGCGGGACCGGCACGGCATCGCGCACCGTCGTCGAGAGTGGCGAGCGCTATACGGTCGGCGCGCTGGTGCAGGCGAATTATGGCGCCCGTGATCTGCTGCGCGTCGATGGCGTGCCGGTCGGCCGCGAGATCGGACCGGACGTGGTGCCGGCACATCGCTCGGGCACAAGTGCTGCCCCGCCGCCGGCCACGGAAGGCTCCATCATCGTCGTTCTGGCGACCGACGCGCCTCTCATCCCGATCCAGTGCCAGCGGCTTGCCCGCCGGGCCACGACAGGGCTCTCGTGGGTGGGCGGCATCGGTGCGAATGGGAGTGGCGATATCTTCATCGCGTTCTCGACGGGCAATCACATCGACCAGAACGACAGGATCAGCAACGTGAAGATGCTGGCACCCGACGCGATGACGAGCCTCTTCCGGGCGGCGGCCGAGGCCACCGAAGAGGCGATCCTCAACGCGATGTGCATGGCCGAGACCATGACCGGCCGGGACGATCGCACCATCCACGCGCTGCCGCTCGACCTCCTGCAGGAGGTGATGCGGAGGTACCGGCCCGTTCGCCCTTAGGCGAGTCCCGCCGCCACGATCCGGCCGGCGTCGGCGATCACCGTGCTGCGTGCCTCGTCCGAGATCGTGGAGCCTGTGAAGTAGACCGTGACGAGGATCGGCGCGCCTGCCGGCGGCCAGGCGATGGCAATGTCGTTGGCGGATCCGTTGCCGCCGGTCCCCGTCTTGTCGCCGACCCGCCAGTGGGCCGGCAAGCCGGCCCGCAGCCGCTTGGCGCCGGTCTTGCTGGCCACCAGCCAGCCAATGAGGCGCTCGCGCGATCCGGCCGACAGCGCATCGCCGACCAGGAGCCGCTGCAGGGTGCCCAGCATGGCGGCGGGCGAGGTGGTGTCGCGCGGATCGCCGGGCGTCCCCTCGTTGAGCTCGGTCTCGATGCGGTCGAGACGCGTGATCCCGTCGCCCAACGAGCGCATGTAGGCCGTCAATCCCGGCGGGCCGCCGAAGCTCGCGAGCATCAGATTGCCTGCCGTGTTGTCACTCAGCGTCACCGCGGCATCGCAGATTTCCGCCATCGACAGGCCGGCCGGCCCGACATGATCCTTGGTCACCGGCGAATAGGTCACGAGATCGCTCCCGGAATAGACGACGCGGCGACCGAGCTGTTCCTCGCCGCGATCGACGCGCGCCAGGACGAAGGCCGCGGCGAGAAACTTGAAAGTGCTGCACAGCGGGAAGCGCTCATCGGCGCGGTGGCCAAACTGGCGCCCGTTCCTTGTATCCAGCGCCGACACGCCGAGGCGGCCCCCGTTCTGTCGCTCCAAGTCGGCAAGCCGTGACGCAACATCGTCGGCGAAAGCCGGCAGGGCCAGCATTGATCCGGCAAACAACACGCGACGCGTTATCGACACAACCATGTTCTCTCCATGTTGGGGCGCGACCTGACTATTTCGCGAATATGGCGATAGAGTGAGCACATCAGGCAGGGAGGCGAAGGCGCATGAAGGATTTTGCAGGCAGGATCGCCGTCATCACCGGCGGCGGCACCGGCATGGGCCGCGAGCTGGCGCGACAGCTGATCGCCGAGGGCTGCAACATCGCCCTCTGCGACGTCTCCGCCGCCGCGATGGAAGAGACACGGCGCCTGTGCAAGGTCGACGGACTGCGCCAGGGCCAGCGCATCACCACGCATGTGGCGGACGTCTCCGATCCCGTTCAGGTGCGTGGCTTTCGCGATGCCGTCGCCAGGGATCAGGATATCGACTGCATCCATCTGCTGTTCAACAACGCCGGCATCGGTGGCGGCGGCAGCCTTGTCGTCAACGAGCAGGACGAATGGGAGCGGACGTTCAACGTCTGCTGGGGTGGCGTCTACAATTGCACCCGCGCCTTCCTGCCGATGCTCAAGAGGGCCGACGCCGGCCACATCATCAACACCAGCAGCGTCAACGGCTTCTGGGCCGCCATCGCGCCGCACATTCCGCAGACCGCCTATGCGGCGGCCAAATTCGCGGTCAAGGGCTTTACCGAGGCGCTGGTCACCGATCTCCGCCTCAACGCGCCGCACATCAAATGCTCGGTGGTGATGCCCGGCCATATCGGCACCTCGATCGTGGCCAATTCGCGCAAGGTCCAGAGCGGCAACGATACCGACGTCATGACACCCAGGGAGATCGCCCAGGCCCGGGCGCGCATCGCCTCGATGGGCCGCGACGCCGCGGCGCTGTCCGACG
>JAUXRT010000471.1 GCA_030681635.1 Reyranella sp. | reverse complement strand
CGGCATCAACGTCACCGCCGAAAAACTCAAGATCACCGTGTTGAGTGCGGTGATGACGGCGCTGGCCGGCGCCCTCTACTGCCAGTACCAGATGTTCATCTCACCCGACACCGTGAGCGGCATCTCGGTTTCATTGCAAATGGTCTTCGCCGCCGTGGTCGGCGGCATCTATGTCGCCCTGGGGCCGACGGTCGGCCCCATCATCACCATCATGCTGGCGGAGGGGCTGCGGAACGGCTTCGGGACCAAGGCAGTGGGCTGGGATAACCTCGTCTACGGCGTCCTGCTGGTTGTTTTCATCATCTTCCTTCCCAAAGGTATTCTTGGTAGCTTGCTTGCGCGTATGAAGTCGTCAAGCAAGCGATAGGATGGAAGAGTTCGATTTTGTCGTCGTCGGGGCCGGATCCTCGGGGGCGCCGATTGTCGATCGCCTGACGGCGTCGGGGCGTCATAGCGTCCTGCTGCTGGAGGCTGGGCCGGACGACAACGCCAGTCGCTGGCTGTCCATCCCACTGGGCTTCGCCAAGACCTTCCTCGACCCCAAAGTGAACTGGAAGTTCGCCACCGAGCCGGAGGCCGAACTCGGCGGCCGCCGTGTCTACTGGCCGCGTGGCAAGGTCGTCGGCGGATCGAGCGCCATCAACGGCATGGTCTATATCCGGGGCCTGGCCTCGGACTACGACCATTGGCGCCAGATGGGCAACACGGGCTGGTCGTTCGACGACTGCCTGCCGTATTTCAGGCGCCTCGAAGCCTATCCCGGCGGCGAATCGGACCTCCATGGCGGCGACGGCCCGGTGAAGATCACCCAGGACGAGTACCGCAACGAGATCAGCGAGACGTTCCTGGCCGCCTGTGCCGAGGTCGGCCTGCCGCCCATCGCCGACTTCAACGGCCGCGGCGAGGAAGGCTCGGGCCTGTATCACGCCACCATCAGCGACGGCCGCCGCGTCTCGACCGGCAGGGCCTATCTCGCGCCGGCGCGTCGTCGTTCCAATTGCCACGTCGTGACCGGCGCCCTGGTCGAACGCATCGAGGTCGCGGGCGGGCGCGCCACGGGCGTGACCTACCGCAAGGGCGGCCAGGTCGTGACGGCGCGGGCGCGCTGCGAGGTCGTGGTCTCCGCCGGCGCCGTCGGGTCGCCGCAGCTGCTGCAGCTTTCGGGCATCGGGCCGGCCGCGCTGCTGGGCGGCTTCGGCATCCCGGTCGTCCGCGACCTGGCCGGAGTGGGCGAGAACCTGCAGGATCACTGGGGCGTGCGCTCGACCTATCGGACGTGGTGGCGCCTCACCGTGAACGACGACATCAACCTCTACCATCGTCGCGCCAGTGCCGCGCTCGAATATGCCCTGCTGCGGACCGGTCCGTTGACCGCCAGTCCGGCTTTCGCCGGTGCCTTCGTCCGGCTGATGCCGCAGTCGAGCGAGGCCGACACCCAGTTGCACTTCTTTCCCTGGTCGACCGACCGGATCGATCGCGGCCCGCACAAATTCTCGGGGTTCACGATCCTGGCCAACCAGTCGCGGCCCGAAAGCCGCGGCCACATACGCATCTCCTCGCCGGATCCCGCGGCGCCGCCGGCGATCGTCGCCAACTACCTGTCGTCGGAAGTCGACCGCAATGCGACGGTGGCGGCGATCAAGTTCGTGCGCCTTCTCGCCCGGACGACCGCGCTGTCCCGGATCGTCACGGAAGAACTCCTGCCGGGAGTCGAGGCATGGAGCGACGATGATTTCCTCAGCCATGCCCGCAAGGACGGGCAGTCGGCGTACCATCCGGTCGGCACCTGCCGCATGGGAAGCGACGCGGGCGCGGTGGTCGATGCCCGGCTGCGCGTGCACGGGGTGGCCGGCCTTCGCGTCGCCGATGCCTCGATCATGCCGACCCTGGTGTCCGGCAACACCAACGCTGCCTGCATGATGATCGGCGAGAAGGCCGCCGACCTGATCCTGGCCGACGCGCGATAGCACCACCTCACCCTGAGGAGCACGCCGTAGGCGTGCGTCTCGAAGGGTGGAGACGAGCACCGTGCCTGGGGCCTATCCTTCGAGACGCATCGCTTCGGGGCATTCACATGCCCCTGTCGCGATGCTCCTCAGGATGAGGTTGGATTTATTGAACCGGACGGCGCGATAGCGCGAAGATTTCCAGCGGCGCGTTGCGCCCCCGGATATCGAGCGTCGGCAGCGGCTCGGCGACAAGCTCCGGGGGCAGCGCGATCGAGTTCAGCAGGTCGGCCGAGACGAGAATATCGCGGCCCCGCGCCTTGGCCGCCTCCAGCAGGCGCGCCGCCACGTTCAGCGTGTCGCCGACATAGGCGATCTCTCGCCTGAGGTCGCCGATTTCGCCGGCAACGATCTCGCCGCAATGAAGGGTGGCCCGGAATTCCGGCACGACGCCGAATCTTGTGCGGTACCGCTCGCCATGGGCGGCAATGAAATCGCGGACAATAAAGGGGCAGGCGAGACAGTCGCCATCGGCCAGCGCCGGGCCGAAGGACCAGGTCAGGATCACCTCGTCGCCCACGTACTTGTGGATTTCGGCATCGCATTCGAGAGCGGCATCGGCGACGTCGCGAAAGAAGTCATTGAGCAGTTCGTGGAAGCGGATCGGCCCCAGCCGCTCGGCATGTCCGGTCGAATCCTTCATGTCGATCAGCAGGAAGACCTTCTGCTCGCGCCTGGGCTGGATGTAGCGGCCGGTCAGCAGGTTCTTGAGCGTGGCCCAGCCCAGCAGGCGGCCCATCTCGAAGGAAAAGGTGCCGACGAACACCATGACCGCCCCGAAGACGAACGAGTTGACCATGATGCGATCGACCTCGAGTGGCCGGCCCATGACGCCATCGAAGATCAGCCGCACAAGGACCGTGCCGCCGACGATACAGGCCAGGTAGTAGACGTTCTTGAACGCGAGATAGGCCAGCAGTGGCCACCGCCGCATACGTCGCGCAAACGCCCAGTGCGTACGATAGAGTTCGAACAACACGATCGGCGTCGCCACCGTAAAGGCGTTCGCGACACCCACCAGCGCCGACACGAACCGTGGCGTACCGGGCGGCGCGGCCAGATAGCCGAACACGGCGCTGATGGCTGCACTCACCGCGAGCACGCTGACGATGATCCGCCGATTCCGTCGCGCGCGATGGCTCACCCTCATTGCGGGCGCCGGGCCAGCGCGCGGGCGAAGGTCGCATGGTCGACGTTGCCGCCGGAGCAGACCACGGCGACGGCGCGGCCCTTCACCGGCAGTTTGCCCGTGAGCGCCGCCGCCAGCGCGACCGCGCCGCCTGGCTCGACCACGATCTTGAACTCGCGGAACGCCACTTCCATGGCGTCGAGCACTTCGTCGTCGGTGACGACAAGGCCCGGGCCCAGCAGTTTCAGGGCGAGCGGGAAGGTGACGTCGCCCGGCGTCGGCGCCAGCAGCGCATCGCAGATCGAGCCGCTGAGTTTGGCGTTGGTCTGCTTGCTGCCGGCGCTGAGCGAACGCGCGAGATCGTCGAAGCCCGCCGGTTCGCCGGCATGCACGGTCGTCGTCGGGCTGAGGCCCTTGACGGCAAGCGCGATGCCGGTCGACAGGCCGCCGCCCGAGCAGGGGGCGGCCACGGCATCGAGCGTGACGCCCGCCGCCTTGGCCTGCTCCACGATTTCTAGGCCCGCCGTGCCCTGGCCGGTCAGGATCCAGGCATGATCGTAGGGTGGCACGACCGTGGCGCCGGTCTTTTTGGCAATGCCGAGGCCGATCTCCTCGCGGCTGTCTTTGACGCGGTCGTGGAGCACGATCTCGGCGCCCGACGCGCGTGTGTTGGCAATCTTCAGCGCCGGCGCGTCGGCCGGCATGACGATCGTGGTCTTCACGCCCAGCAGCCGGCCGGCTTCGGCCAGCCCTTGCGCATGATTGCCCGACGACCAACCGACCGCGCCCTTCTTGCGGTCGGCCTCGCTCATCGAGGCCAGGAAATTATAGGCGCCGCGCAGCTTGAAAGAGCCGGTGCGCTGCAGGCACTCGGCCTTGATGAACAGCTGGCCCCCAAGCATCGCATTGACGCGGGCATTCTCGAGCAGCGGCGTGCGCAGAGTGACGCCTTCGAGGCGGCGGGCGGCGGCTTGAACATCGGCGAAGGTGGGGGCGGCGAAGGTCGGCAGGGAAGAGGAAGACATCAGGAAACACCCAGGAGAGCAGGAAGTTGAGAAAGATCGCGGAGCTGGCCCGCCAGCACGCCGGGCAGGCCGTCGTCGGGCGCGCCGGCGCGGTTGACCCAGACTGTGCGGAAGCCGAAATGCGCAGCGCCGTGCGCGTCCCA
The DNA here is from genome assembly GCA_030681635.1 of Reyranella sp. Classification (GTDB taxonomy): domain Bacteria; phylum Pseudomonadota; class Alphaproteobacteria; order Reyranellales; family Reyranellaceae; genus Reyranella. The sequence continues at coordinate 12,981 of JAUXRT010000471.1, read as the reverse complement.
GCAATTTGACGACAGGAAGCAGACCTTGTCCGGCGCGATGCCGCAGCGGGCTTCGACCAGGCGATAGACCTCGGGCGCGGGCTTGTAGACGCCGACGGAGTCGACGCTCAGCACCGCCTCGAAGCGGGCGGCGAGGCCTGAGGCGGCGACCATCGGCTCCAGCATTTCCGGATTGCCGTTGGACAGGATCGCCAGGCGCAGGCCGGCGCGCTGCAGCGCGTCCAGCATGGCGGGCACCTCAGGGAAGGGATCGAGGGCGAGATAGGCGCTCATCAGTTTCTCACGCGCGTCCGCGGCGGAGACATGGTGCGCGGCAAGGCAATGGTCGAGCGCCTCGCCCGTCACCTGCCAGAACGGCGCATAGGCGCCCATGCCGTTGCGCAGCCACGTGTACTGGATCTGCTTTTGCCGCCACATCTCGGCCAGTGCATCCGCCGCAGGCCCGATCGCCCCGCGATGGCGGGCGACCGCCGAATTGAAGTCGAACAGCGTGCCGTAGGCGTCGAAGACGCAGAGTTCCGTCATGAATTGCTCCGCAGCGCGCAAGACCGTAGGCTAACAAGCATGTTCATCGCCATCGTTCAAATCCCCATGGCAAAGCGTCCGCGCGACGCCGCCGTCGAGGCCGCCGCGAAATCGGCGCCGACCTACACCGCGCTCGGCGCCAAGGGCCTGCTGCGCAAATACTACCTGAACGGCGAGGCCGGTGGCGGCGGGGTCTATCTCTGGAGCTCCGAAGCCGCGGCCCGCGCCTGGTACACGCCGGAATGGGAGAAGCGCATGGAAGCCGCGTTCGGCGCCCGGCCCACGGTCACCTATTATGACAACCATGTTGTCGTCGACAACGAGGCCGGCAAGGTCAGGGTGGAAGAGTCTTAAAATCTTCCGGACCGCGCGCGTCCCGCGCGCTCGGATACATGAGCGCGCGGTCCGCGCGCGGTCCACAAGAACATGAAATCAGGAGGAATTATGCAAAAGCGTAAAATGGGGCGTACCGGCCTCGACGTTTCGGTCCTGGGCTACGGCGCAGGCGCCGTCGGCGGGCTGTTCACGAGGGGCACGGCGGCCGACCAGGAGCGCGCCGCGGCGCGCGCCATCGAAGCCGGCATCAACTATTTCGACACCGCCTCGACTTATGGCAACGGCGAATCCGAACGAAACCTTGGTCGTGCGCTGAAAAGTCTGAAGGCCGACGTGGTCGTCGGCACCAAGTTCCGGCTGACCGCCCAGAACCGCGCCGATGTCGCGGGCTTTGTCGCGCAGTCGCTGGAAGACAGTCTGAAGCGCATGGGCCGCGACCATGTCGATCTCCTGCAACTCCACAATCCGCTGGCCGCCGTGGACGCCGGCGACAAGCTCGCCATCGAAATCGCGCTGAACGAGGTGGTGCCGGCCCTTGAGAAGCTGCGCAAGGCCGGCAAGACGCGCTTCATCGGTTTCAGCGGCGTCGGCGAGCCTGCGATGCTGCTGCGTGCCGCCGACTCGAAGCTCTTCGACACGGTGCAGGTCGTCTACAACGCGCTCAACCCCAGCGCCGGCGGGCCGTTGCCGAAGGGAGCCCCCGGCCTCGACTATGGCTGCCTGCTCGACAAAGCGAAGGCGGCCGACATGGGCACCATCATCATCCGCGCGCTCGCGGGCGGGGCACTCTCCGGCACGACCGACCGCCATCCGCTCGCCATGCAGGAGGTCCCGCCGATCGGCTCGGCGCCGGACTTTGCGAGCGACGTTGCGCGCGCGAAGCAGCTCGAGCCGCTGGTGCGTGAAGGCGTGGCCACGAGCCTCACCGAATTGGGCGAGCGCTTCGTGATCTCGCATCCGGCTGTGTCGACGATGCTGATCGGCTATTCGACGCTACAACATCTCGAGGAGGCGATCGCGGCGGTGAACAAGGGGCCGCTGCCGCCGGCGGCAGTGCAGCGGATCGCCGCCTAGGACCGCCCCCTCAGGAGCGCCCCAGGGCCGGTGGCACCGTCTTGAACGGGCCGTTCAGGCGGTCGCGGTAGACGCCGACGCCTTCCATGATGCGCTGCACGTAGTTCCGCGTCTCGCGGAACGGGATCATCTCGATCCAGTCGACCATGTCGATCTTGCCGGCGCGCGGGTCGCCGATCGTCTCCAGCCAGCGCGCGACGCGGTTGGGGCCGGCGTTGTAGCCGGCCAGCGCCAGCTCGTAGGAGCCGCCGAACTTCTGCAGCATCTCGGCGAGATACTGGCTGCCGAGCTGGACGTTGTAGGCGGGGTCGCGCGTCAGCTTGTCCTGGATGAAGGGGACGCCCACACGGCCGGCGACGTCGCGCGCCGTGCCGGGCAGGAGCTGCATCAAACCAAGCGCGCCGGAGGTGGAAACGGCGGCGGCGTTGAAAGAGCTTTCCTGGCGCGTGACCGCCAGCGCCAGCGCGCGCTCGATCGAGCCGGTGGCGCCGAGATCGACGACGGGGAAGGCAGCATCGAACAAGGTGACGCCATTCTCGACGCCGCGCCGCGCGATGGTGAGCGCCACGTCGGGGCGCCGGAGCTCGACGGCGAGCTGGGCCAGCAGCGCCGTCTCGCCCGGCGCCGTCACCATACGGGCGAGCCGGAGCAGGAACGGCCGGGCACGGTCGTAGTCGCCGGCCTGGCCGAGATAGCGTGCGACCGTCACCAGCTCCCGGCCGCCCAGCGCCTGGCGGTCGGCGGCGCTGGTGGCGGGATCGCTCGGCAGTTGCGCGGCGGTGCCGGGCAGTTTGCGCGCGGCAAGCTGGCCGTAGAAGGTCTGGCCGAAGCCGGCGGCCTTGGCGTACCAGCCGTTGGCTTCCTTGCCGCGCCCCGCGGTTTCGTGGGCGCGGCCCAGCCAATAGGCGGCGCGGCTCTTCGAAATGGCGGTCGAGACGCCGTCGTAGAGCGTCTGGAAATGTTTTTGGCCATCGGCCGGCTTCTTCAGGTGGCGGAGCGCGATCCAGCCGGCGAGGAACTCGGCCTCGGCGAAGGCCACGCCCTTGGTCATGCCGTGCGATGCGGTGACGGCATAGGCATCGGCCGGCCGGCCGGCGGTGAGCAGATCGCGCGCGAGCTGGTTGCGCTCGTTCCACCAGGCGTCGGTTTGATTGGCGCCCTTGCTGACGGGGCCCGACATGACCGTCTTGGCCTCGTCGAGATTGCCGGTGCGCCGGAGCCACTGCGCGCGCTCCAGCCGCACTGTGGGCTCGTTGAGGCGGGCGGCGGCCACGCCGCGCAGCACGGTGGGCGCATCGGCGGCGCGCGTGGCCATCGCCAGGCGCGCATTGGCCACGGGCTGGTAGTCGGGCGGCAGTTTCGCCACCAGCTCGCGCGCGACCTGCGGGCGGCCCTCGCGCAGGATGCGGTCGAAGCGGGCGATCTGGTCGGGCCCGGTCAGGAGATGGCCGTAGCGGTTGAGGAAGTCGTTCTCGTCCGACGCGCGGAAGGTGGCGTTCTGCCAACTGTCGCGCGCGAATTTGCCGACGTCGTTGGGGCTCACCGTGTTGGCCGCCTCGAGGCGGCGCATATGGCCGGAGCTGGTGAGCGGCGGAAAAGCCGTGAAGTAGCGGAACACGTCGTTGGCCGGCGTCTCAGGCCCGATGCGCTCCTCGGCCTGCCGCCGCAGCACCTCCGGCTCCGGCCAGTCCGGGCTCTCGCGCAAAAACCTCCAGGTCGTGGCGAAATCGGCCTCGGCCCTGGGCGCGGTGCGCAGGATGGCCCAGTCGACGATGCGGGCCAGCAACATGTGCTTGAAGCCGGCGACGGCGGCGCGGGCATCGGCCCAGCGGCTCTCATCCACGGCCTTGAGCGCCGATGCGAGGGCGGCGGCCTCGGCCGCATCGAGCGGCTTGGCCGAGAGGATTGCCTGCGCCACGTCACTCTGAGGGGCGGCACTCTGAGGGGCGGCACTCTGAGGGGCTGCCGGGAGGACGCCGCCCGCTGTGCCCTCGTTGATCGGCAGCGTCGCGCCGCCGGTGCTGGGCGCAGGCGTCGTCGCTGGGCGCGGTGCTGCATTGCGGTCGGTCGGCACGCGCCGGACGCCGGTATCGGGAGTAGTGGGCGCCGGCTGATCCGCGCCTTGACCGCGCAAAATCGTGACGCCGCCCTGCTGGGCATGGACGTGGAAAGGCACGCCGGCACTCACGGCGAGGATCAGCATCAAGGGGGCAATGTGTGTTTTCACGCCAGGAATCGTAGGCAGGGACTTGCGGCATCACAATGGCAGGTATTGGGGGCAAGTTGCTCACCTTGCAGCGGCAGGGGGCGGGGCCTAGGATGATTTTCGAAGGAAAATCGGAGGAAAACCCATGTTCACCGGATCGCTCGTGGCGCTGATCACCCCGTTCAAGAACGCCGCGGTGGACGAAATGGGAGTCGAGAAGTTCGTGCACTGGCAGATCAAGGAAGGCACCGACGGGCTGGTGCCCTGCGGCACCACCGGCGAATCGCCGACGCTCTCCATGGAAGAGCACAAGCGGGTGATCGACATCTGCATCGCCGCCGCCAAGGGCTCGGGCGTGCCGGTCATCGCCGGCACCGGCTCGAACTCGACGGCGGAAGCCATTGAACTCACCCAGCATGCCAAGAAGGCCGGCGCCGATGCCGCCATGCTGGTCGTGCCCTACTACAACAAGCCGACCCAGGAAGGCCTGTTCCAGCATTTCAAGGCGGTGGCCGAGGCCGTCGACATCCCGATCCTGCTCTACAACGTGCCGCCCCGCACCGGCGGCGACATGCAGGTCGAGACCGTGATCCGCCTCAGCACGGTGAAGAACATCATCGGTATCAAGGACGCGAGCTACGACATGGCGCGCCCGACGCTCACCAAGCTCAAGGCAAAGAAGGGTTTCATCCAGCTCTCGGGCGAGGATGCGAGCGCGCTGGGCTTCCTGGCCCAGGGCGGCGACGGCTGCATCTCGGTGACGGCCAACGTGGCGCCGCGCCTCTGCGGCGACATGCACGACGCCTGGAAGAAGCGCGACCTCGACAAGGCCTTCGAACTGCAGGACCGGCTGATGCCGCTGCACAAGGCGATGTTCTGCGAGACCAGCCCCGGCCCGGTGAAGTACGGCGCCGAGCTGATCGGCCAGGCGAGCGCCGAGATGCGCCTGCCGATGGTGCCGATCGCCGAGAGCAGCAAGAAGGCGGTGCGTGAGGCCATGATTCACGCCGGCCTCATCAACTAAGCTGAGCTCACATTGGCGAAGAAACCCGAGCCTGGTCAGACAGTCGTCGCCCAGAACCGCAAGGCGCGGCACAACTACTTCATCGAGGAGACTTTCGAGGCCGGCCTGTCGCTGACGGGGACCGAAGTGAAGTCGTTGCGCGGCGGGCGCAGCACGATCGCGGAGTCCTATGTGACCACGATCGAGGGCGAGGCCTGGCTGGTCAACGCCACCATCCCCGAATATGCCAGCGGCAACCGCTTCAACCACGAGCCGCGCCGGCCGCGCAAGCTGCTGCTGCACCGCAGCCAGGTCAACAAGCTGATCGGCGCCATCCAGCGCCAGGGCCGCACCGTCGTGCCGCTGCAGGTCTATTTCAACGAAAAGGGCCGGGCGAAGCTCGAGATCGCCCTCGCGCTGGGCAAGAAAGCGCACGACAAGCGCGCCACGATCAAGGAGCGCGACTGGCAACGCCAGCGCAGCCGCCTGCTCAACCGCACCTAGATCTTTCGCTGCCGCGCGAAGCGGGGGAGGGCAACGTGATCACAGTCGATATCGTCGACGATACCCAGATCGACAGCGGGTCGGTGTACGTCACCGGACATGGCATTCCGGGCAGCACGCACGGCGGTCCGCCGAATTCGCTGAACGTTCTCGGCCCACAGGGAAAATTCGTGCAGGCGGCTGTCGTCATATCGGCGGCCTCGTGCAGCGGCACGACGGCGACGATCACCACCGCCGTTGCAAACCAGGTCGCCGCGAACCAGACCGTCTTCGTCTCCGGCGTCAGCCCGCCGGGCTACAATGGCGTCTTCCAGGTCATCAGTGCCAGCAGCACGTCGATCAGCTACGCCGTCCCGGCGGCATTGCCGCCGGGAGGCGGGGGCGTGGTCTATCTGCCGGTTCTCCTCTCCTGGCAGAAGATCGCGGCCGCCAGCGGCATCAACGGCACGGTCACGGTGACCTTGCCGGGCCCGGCCAACCTTCCACTCGATTCGCCGATCTTCATTGCCGGCCTGATGGGCAGCGGCGCTGCCTGGAACGGCGTCCAGTCCGTCTCGCAGAACCCCTCGACCAATCTCGCGCTGGGTCCAGACCAGTTCCAGGTCGCGATCAGCGGCGCCAGCGGCAGCGCCACTCTGTTGGGCGCGGCGGGCGTCAGCATCGTCTCGCTCGTTCCGACTTCGGTCGCCGGGCTTCCGCAGGACGGTACCACGTACAAGCCCTGCCTCCAGCTCGACCAGAACATCGCAGGCTTCTCCGCGCAGCTCGTCGTGATGGTCACCCCGTCCGGCGACGCGCCATTTCCGATCGGCGTCACGCCGGGCACGGCGAACCTCAGCAACCTCGCCGTTCCGCCGTTCGCGCCGGGCCAGCAGGCCGGCAATTCCGTGGCCGATATCGTCGAGTTCTATTATACGGGCACCACCGTCGGCTCGACCTTCGACGTGAGCCAGGTCGACGGGTTCGCGCTGCCGCTGACCCTGCAATCGTCGACCGTCAGCTCAGGTCCCGCCCAGGTCGGCGTCAACACAGCCCTGACCGGCGTCAACCGCCGCACGATCGGGCAGGCCTTCACGTCGTTCCTGCAGAAAGAACCCAGCGACGTGCAGAACGTCGGCCAGTTCGGCCGCCTGCTCTACACCGACGCGGTCAACGCCAACCCGCTCGCCATCGCACCGGCCTCGCAGCCGGGCACACCGCTGGTGAACGTGCAGCTCAGCACGGCCGGCGCACTCGTGACAGCCACGGCGACCAAGCCGCACGGCCTGGTGCCCGGGCAGGCAATAGCCGTCGCCGGCGCAGGCGTGCCTTACGACGGCAGCCAGGTCGTTCTGAACACCGGCCTCACGGATTCGTCGCTGAGCGCTCAGCAGTTCACCTACGACAACAATATCGGCCCCGGCGCCTCAGCCAGCGGGTCCGTCACGCCCACGAATTCCGGCGTGATCGCGTCCAGCGCCACCACGCTCGTCGTCGAGATCACCTCGGGCACGGCGCCCTCCGCGGGCGCCACGGTGCAGTTGAGCGGCGTGCCGATGGGCAACTTCTCCAGCAACATCAATACGTCCTACACGGTGCAGGCCATCCCGCAGGCCGCCGGTCTTCCGTCCTCGGCCGTCTCCCTGGCGACGATCACCGGGCAGACCTTCGCGGTCGGCCGCACGTCAGGCGGCGGCACCCTGGGGACGCCTGTCTTCATCGCACCGCCCAGCGTGCCCGGCGGGGAGTTCTACGTGATCGCTGCGCCGAAGGACTGGCTCGCCAACCAGACCGTCGCGACGGCCAACGCCGATGCAATGGTCACGTGGTGGGACGACACCATCAATGCGTTTTTCGCGCCGGGCAATTACCTGCAGGTGGCCATCGGCACCGGCAGTTCCTACACCGGAGTCTACAACGCCGCGACGCAGGCCTTCGATTTCTCAGGTCCCCAGTCATTCTCCATCGCCAAGCCCGCTCCGTCGGGCGGGAAGACGCAAAGCCTCGCCAATGCGACCTGGGTGTGGGCGCAGGCCGGCATTCCCGCCGACTATTCGGGAACGGTCTGGGACCAGATCGTGCAGGCCTTCTGCCGCGGCGTCGCGATGGACGGCGTGCTGACGTCGGCTCCGACGCCGGCGCAGGTCGGGTACAGCAACGGCGCCTGGACCAGCACGGCGAACTGGTACACCGGCACAACGAGCACCTCGAGATACTGTCCGTTCTCGAAGTTCCTGCATTACAGCACGCTGCAGGGCGCCACGGCGCCGATGGCCAATTCGATCTACACGAATCAGCTCGCCTACGGTTTCTCCGAGGACGAGACGCCGCTCGGCACGAACGGCGCCGCGATCTCCACCGGGGTGCCTTCCAAGATGGACGGCACGGTGCCCGACGGCGCGACCCTGACGTTGACCGTGGGCTCCTTCGGCGCGAGGGCTCAAGCCATGGCCGTCATGGAAGCGGGAAGCATCTACCAGGTCTTCATGATCGATGGCGGCTGCGGCTATGCCGTGCCGCCGGCCGTGGAAATCACCCCGCCGGGCAACAACGGCGCGACCGCCACGGCCGTCGCGACCGTCGCCAACGGGCAGGTGACCAAGGTGACCGTGACCGGCGGGGGCAGCCACTACGACTTCGGCCCGCAGGTCTCCTTCCTGAGGTGAGCGGCGGGCCCGATTTCCTTGTTTCGCGGCTCCGCTTAAAGGGAGGGGACGATGATCCTCAGCGAAGAACAGACCCTGATCCGCGACACCGCCCGCGTCTTTGCGCGCGAGCAGGTGCTGCCCCATGTCCGCGCCTGGGAGGCGGCGGGCGAGATCCCGCGGCCGCTGCTGGCCGAGATGGGGCGCATGGGCTTCATGGGCATGACGGTGCCGCCTGAATGGGGTGGCGCCGGCGCCGACATGATCTCCTACGTGCTGGCGCTGGAGGAGATCGCTGCCGCCGACGGCGGGCTTTCGACGGTGATGAGCGTCAACAACTCGCCCGACTGCGCCGCGCTGCTGGCCTACGGTTCGCCGGAGCAGAAGGAGAAGTGGCTGAAGCCGCTGGCCCGTGGCGAGGTGCTGGGCGCCTTCTGCCTCACTGAGCCGCACGCCGGCTCCGATGCCTCGAACCTCAAGACCCGGGCGGAGCGGCGCGGCAACGGCTGGGTGTTGAACGGGGTAAAGCAGTTCATCACCTCGGGCCGCACCGCCGACATGGCGCTGGTCTTTGCCGTGACCGATCCGGCTTCGCCCAAGCGCGGCATCTCCTGCTTCATCGTGCCGACCAAGACGCCGGGCTATCGCGTGGCCTCGGTCGAGAAGAAACTGGGCCAGAAATCGTCCGACACCTGCCAGATCGCCTTCGAGGACTGCGCCGTCGGCGCCGACGCGATGCTGGGCGAGGAGGGCGGCGGCTACCGGGTGGCACTGGCCAACCTGTCGGTCGGCCGCATCGGGATCGCGGCCCAGTCGGTCGGCATGGCCCGGGCGGCCTTCGAGGCGGCGCGGGAATATGCCGGCGAACGCGAGGCCTTCGGCACCAAGATCATCAACCACCAGGCCGTGCAATTCCGCCTGGCCGACATGGCGACCAAGATCGCGGTCGCCCGGCAGATGGTGTGGCATGCAGCCACCCTGCGCGATGCCGGCCAGCCATGCCTCACAGAGGCCGCAATGGCCAAGCTATATGCCTCGGAGATGGCCGAGGAGGTGTGTTCGGCCGCGATTCAGATACACGGCGGCTACGGGTACGTGTCCGACTACCTGGTCGAGAAGATCTGGCGCGACGTGCGCGTCTGCCAGATCTACGAGGGCACCAGCGACGTCCAGCGGATCCTGATCGGCCGCGGATTGGCAGCCTTATAGGGCCCGCCTTTCGCTTGTCCCCTGACCATCCGCATGCGAAACTCAGCGGGTGTGAAGAAGGCCGCATAAGCGGCCGGGGGAACAGGGGGAGCCGGGCGACGGATGGTCGGTCGTGCGCCGTAAAGTCTCGAAAATTCTCGCCATCGCCGCTGCCATTCTCGCGGCGTCGAATGTCGTCTTCGCCCAGGACAAGGGCGGTGACAAGAAGGCTGAACAGGGCCCGCCGCCCACCCGTCTCCTGCAGATGCAAACGGCCTTCAATCCCGCCCTGCCGGGCTCGGGCGAAGGGGTCAGGCTTTTCACCAAGACCGTGAAGCAAATGTCGGGCGGTGCGCTGGGCATCAAGATCATCGAGCCGGGCCGCATCGTGCCTGCTGCCGACATGCTCGACGCCATCGTCGCGGGCGATCTGGAGGCTGCCTTCACCTGGTCGGGGTACGCCGCCACCAAGGCCCCGGTGTTCGGCGTGTTCGCCACCATCCCGTTCGGCCTTGGCCCCGAGGACATGACCTCGTGGATGCTCGAGGGCGACGGCGGCCGCATCCATCGCGCCGCCTACGACAAGCTCGGCGTCACCGGCATTCCCTGCGGCATGCAGGGCGGCAAGGGCGGCGGCTGGTTTCGCGGCGACTTCAACACCGTCGCCGATTTCAAGGGACAGAGGCTGCGCTTCGGCAAGTTCGCGGCCGAGGTCGTGGCGCGGCTCGGTGCCACCGTGGTGCCGCTGCCGCCCGGCGAATTCTTCTGGCAACTGCAGCAAGGCAAGGTCGACGGCGGCGAGATGTCGACGCCCGCCATCGATGCCTCGCTCGGCTTCGACAAGCTCGGCCTGCCTTACTACATGCCGGGCTGGCAGCAGCCCTCGGCCGTGCTCGATTTCCTGATGCGCAAGGACAAGTGGGAGCAATTGCCTCCGGCCCAGCGTGCGCAGATCGAAACCGCCTGCCGGGCCAATATCGTTTGGATGCTGAGCCGATCGCCCAACGTGCAGGGGCTGGCGCTTGAGAAGCTGCGCGCGTCGGGAGTCGTCATAAAGCAGTGGTCGCCCGAGCTGCTCGCGGCCTTTCGCATGCACGCCAGCACGGTGCTGAGGGAGCAGGCCGAGCGCGATCCGGACTTTGCCGCGGCGCTTGCCAACCAGCGCAGCTTCCTCGCGCAGGGCGCCGCCTGGCGCAGGCTCTCGCAGCTACCCTGATCGTTTCGTCGCTGGCTTCACTGGGCCCTTCACTGGCCTTGCACGCGAGGCCGGGTACGGGCAGTTTTGCCCCGCCATGACAATCCTCACCTCCGAAGTCGATACCCGCTCCGATACCTTCAAGCGCAACGCCGAGGCGATGCGTGCCCAGGTCGAGGATCTCCGCCATCGCACCGAACAGGTCCGCCTGGGGGGCGGCGAGGCGTCGCGCCAGCGCCATGTCTCGCGCGGCAAATTGCTGCCGCGGGAACGGGTGCGGGCGCTGCTCGACCCCGGCTCGCCGTTCCTCGAACTGTCGCCGCTGGCGGCGATGGACATGTACGACAACGAGGCCCCGGGCTCGGGCGTGATCACCGGCATCGGCCGCGTCAGCGGCGTCGAATGCGTGATCGTGTGCAACGACGCCACGGTGAAGGGCGGCACCTATTATCCGATGACGGTGAAGAAGCACCTCCGCGCCCAGGAAGTGGCGATGGAGAACCGGCTTCCCTGCATCTACATGGTCGATTCCGGCGGTGCCAACCTGCCGCAATGGCCCGAGGTGTTTCCTGACAAGACCCATTTCGGCCGCATCTTCTACAACCAGGCCAACATGTCGGCGCAGGGCATCCCGCAGATCGCCGTCGTGATGGGCTCGTGCACGGCGGGCGGGGCCTACGTGCCGGCGATGAGCGACGAGACGGTGATCGTGCGCAAACAGGGCACGATCTTCCTCGCCGGCCCGCCGCTGGTGAAGGCCGCGATCGGCGAGATCGTGAGCGCCGAGGAGCTGGGCGGCGCCGACGTCCACGCCCGGACCTCCGGCGTCGCCGACCACTATGCGCAGAACGACAGCCACGCCATCGGCCTCACGCGCCGCATCGTGGCCAACCTCAACTGGAAGAAATCGCCGTCGGTGTCGCTGCTGGCGCCGCGCGAGCCGAAATACGCCGCCGACGAGCTTTACGGCGTCGTGCCGATGGATACGCGCACGCCCTACGACATCCGTGAGATCATCGCGCGCCTGGTCGACGGCAGCGAACTCGACGAGTTCAAGCATCTCTACGGCACCACGATCGTGACCGGCTTTGCCCGCATCTGGGGCTATCCCATCGGCATCGTCGGCAACAACGGCATCCTGTTCAACGAATCGGCGCTGAAGGCCGCGCATTTCATCGAGCTCTGCGGCCAGCGCGGCATTCCGTTGCTGTTCCTGCAGAACATCACCGGCTTCATGGTCGGCAAGAAGTACGAGGCCGGCGGCATCGCCCGCGACGGCGCCAAGCTGGTGACGGCGGTCTCGACCGTGAATGTGCCGAAGTTCACGGTGATCGTGGGCGGCAGCTACGGCGCCGGCAACTACGGCATGTGCGGCCGCGCCTACAGTCCGCGCTTCCTGTGGATGTGGCCGTCGGCCCGCATCTCGGTGATGGGCGGCGAGCAGGCGGCCAGCGTGCTGGCGACCGTGCGGCGCGACAATATCGAGGCCAAGGGCGGCGCCTGGTCGAAGGAGGAGGAGGAAGCCTTCAAGCAGCCTGTTCGCGAGGCCTATGAGCGCGAGGGCCATCCTTATTACGCCACGGCGCGGCTGTGGGACGACGGTATCCTGGACCCTGTCGACACGCGCATGGCGCTGGGGCTCGCCCTCTCGGCATCGATGAACCAGCCGATCGGCCCGACGAAGTTCGGCGTCTTCCGGATGTAATCGGCGAATGAATTCCTCCATCACGACAAAGACCGTGAAGACCGGGGTCGAGGCGGGCGTGGCGACGCTCACCCTCAACCGGCCGAAGGAGATGAACTCCCTCGATGCCGACACCGCGCGCCTGATCATCGACGCGGTCGAGGGCTTTGCCGCCGACACCGCCGTGCGCGTATTGGTGTTGGCGGGCGAGGGGCCTGCCTTCTCGGCCGGCGGCGATTTCAACTGGGTGCTGACCTGGCCCACGATGGACGCCATCACCCGCCGCGTCGGCTCCGACGCGCTGATGGGCGCGGTGCAGGCGATCTATGATTTCCCCAAGCCGTCGATTGCCCGCGTCCATGGCGCCGCGGTCGGCGGCGGTGTCGGCCTGATGCTGGCCTGCGATTTTGCCATCGCCGCGTCGAGCGTCCGCTTCGGCCTGACCTCGGCCCGCAACGGCCTGCTGGCGGGCATCGCCATTCCGGTGTTGATCCAGGCGGTGGGGCCCCGGGTGGCGCGCCAGCTCCTGATGCACGGCGGCCTGTTCGATTCCGCGACGGCGCTCCGCGTCGGGCTGGTCGACCAGGTGGTCGAGGCCGATGCGCTCGACGAGACGGTGGCGACGCTGGCCTCGGAGCTGAA
>JAUXRT010000367.1 GCA_030681635.1 Reyranella sp. | reverse complement strand
ACGCAGAACGTCGGCCGGCTGCAGGTCCACCATCTGCCGCGCAACGAGGGGCAATCCAACTACACGCTGCGCCGGCTGATCCGGCTGTGGCTGGCGATGTTCCTCAATTTCTCGGTGATGCCGCTCAGGCTCGCCACCCTGTTCGGCCTGGGGTTCGGTGCCCTGGGCGCCATCGGCGCGGTCATCACCATCGTCGAGGCGATCATCTCCGACAAGCCGCCGCAGGGCTGGGCCTCGATGATGGTGGCGGTGCTGGTCCTGGCCGGCGTGCAGCTCGTCGTGATCGGCATGATCGGCGAATATCTCGGGCGCATGTTCCTGGCGGTGAACCGCAAGCCGCAGTATCTCGTGCGCGAGGTCTTCCGCCGCGGCGCGAATGGCCTCGACATCGAGCAGCCCAAGGCCGACACCCGCGCGGCCGGACAACCCCATCGCGAGCCCTCCGGATCGGAGACCTGAAGATGACGATCTACTACGTGGCGCTCGGTATCGGCATCCTGACCGGCATCGGCGGCCAGATACTCCTGAAGGCGGGCGCCGATGCGCCCGATTTCGTCAGCCAGCTCCTGCGGCCCTCGACGATCGCGGGTCTCGCCCTCTACGGCTCGGCGGCGTTCCTCTACATCATCGCCTTGCGCAAGATCCCGGTATCGGTGGCCTTTCCCAGCGTGTCGGTGTCCTACGCGCTGGTCGCCGTTCTCGGCCACTTCATGTTCGGCGAGCCGTTTGGCCTGAAGCAGGCGGGCGGCATCGCGCTGATCATGGGCGGCGTCATACTTATCAATCAAGCGTGAGGGTCCGGACGTGAACTACGAGCAGATCAAGTACGAGACCAAGGACGGCATCCTCACCATCACGCTCAACCGGCCGGACAAGCTCAACGCCTTCACTGGCAAGATGCTGTCGGAGCTTCTCGACGCCATGGACCGTTCCGACCGCGACGACGATGTGCGCGCGGTGGTCTTCACCGGTGCCGGCCGCGGCTTCTGCGCCGGTGCCGATCTGTCGGGCGGCGCCAACACTTTCAACGCCGAGAATCGCGGGCCGGTCGATCCCGGCCTCGACGGCCACCGCGACGGCGGCGGGCTCTTCGCGCTCCGCGCCTACGAATCGCTAAAACCCACCATCGCCGCCTGCAACGGCCCGGCGGTTGGCGTCGGCATCACCATGCAGCTCGCCATGGACATTCGCCTCGCCTCCGAGGCAGCGCGCTACGGCTTCGTCTTCACGCGCCGCGCCATCGTCATGGAAGCCTGCTCGAGTTGGTTCCTGCCGCGCCTCGTGGGGCCGCAGCAGGCGCTGGAATGGGTCATGACCGGCCGGGTTTTCGGCGCCGAGGAAGCCTTGGTTGGCCGGCTCGTGCGCTCGGTCCACAAGCCCGAGGCGCTGCTGCCGGCCGCCTATGCGCTGGCGCGCGAGATCGCCGACAACACCGCCCCGGTTTCGGTGGCGCTCAACCGGCACATGATCTGGAAGATGCTGGGCGCCGACCATCCGATGGAAGCGCACAAGGTCGACTCCAAGGGCATCTACGCCCGCGGCAAGTCGGCCGACGTGAAGGAGGGCGTCGTGGCCTTCCTCGAAAAGCGGCCGGCGAAATTCCCCATGAAGGTGAGCGACGGCATGCCGTCCTACTTCCCGTGGTGGACGGAGCGGCAGTTCGGCAAATAGGGACATCGGCCCGGTAGGCCTATTGACTTATCCTATCCTTCTGATATTCCTGTCGCCGACGCGAGGGGAGCAGGAAGACCGGCCATGACCGCACGGGACGAGACCAACTTCGAGAGGCAAATGGCGCTGTCGCCGCGTGTCCCGAGGGAATGGTGACGTGAAACGAGTCACTTGGTGTCCCATGCGCCGGCGATCACGATGGGGATTAAGTAAACAAGATCAAAGGCTTGTCCGATAAGACGGGAGGACATGGCGACGTGAACCAGTGTCTCATTGTCTCACTGCCCCCGCGTCGGTTGCCCGCTTCGGATGCTTCCGGCAGGCTGCAAAAAACAGCGCGTCCTTGGAGGGAACAATGAACAAGTTTCAGATACCGCGCCGGACGATCCTGGCGGCAGCCCCGATGCTGGTGGCCGCGCCTTACGTGGTGCGCGCGCAAGGCAGCAAGCCCGAGAAGACCAAGGTGGTTCTGGCGGTCGGCGGCAAGTCCGCTCTCTATTACCTGTCGCTCACCGTCGCCGAGACCAAGGGCTTCTTCAAGGACGCCGGCCTCGACGTCGAGATCAACGACTTCCAGGGCGGCGCCAAGTCGCTACAAGCCCTGATGGGCGGCAGCGCCGACGTGGTGGCCGGCGCCTATGAGCACACCATCCGCATGCAGCAGCGCGGCCAGCCGATCGTGGGCTTCGCCCTGATCGGCCGCGGCATGCAGCTCGCCATCGGCCTGCGCAAGGACGTCGCCGCCAAGGTCAAGGGACCGGCCGACATCAAGGGCATGAAGTTTGGCGTGACGGCGCCCGGCTCGCAGACCCACATGCTGGTCAACTTCTGGGCGGCCAAGGGCGGTCTCAAGGCGTCGGACATCGTGGCCATCGGCGTCGGCGCCGGCGCCTCGGTGGTGGCAGCGATCGAGAAGGGTGAGGTCGACGGCATCTCGCAGGCCGATCCCGCGCTCACGATCCTGACGGAAAAGGATCTGATCAAGATCATGCTCGACACGCGGACCATGCAGGGCAACCAGGAGCTGTTCGGCGGCGCCTTCCCGGCCGCCTGCCTCTACGCCCAGCCCGATCTCCTGAAGAAGACGCCCAACACGGCGCTGGCGCTGGCCACCGCGATCGTGCGGGCCGACGAGTGGCTGCAGACCGCGCCGCCGTCGGAAGTCGCCAAGGCGGTGCCCGAGGCCTATCTGCTGGGCGATCGCGCAGTCTACGAGAAATCGTTCGCGGGCGTGCGCGGCACGATCTCGCCGGACGGCCAGATGCCGGCGGGGGCGATGGAGAATGCGCTCAAGTTCCTGGCCGACGGCGATCCGAAGATCGCGGCGGACCTCGGCAAGATCAAGCTCGCGGATACGTGGACCAACGAGTTCGCGCAGCGCGCCGGCAAGCGCAGCTAGCGCGACATGATGACGGGCGAGGTGCCGGCGCTGGCGCTGGCCGACATCACTTGCCGCTTCGCCGCGCGTGGCGGCGTGGGCGAGCCCTACACGGCCGTGGCCAATGCCACGCTGAACGAGGCCAAGGGCGAATTCGTCTCGGTGGTCGGACCGACCGGTTGCGGCAAGTCGACGGTGCTGAACGTCGCCGCCGGCCTGCTCGAACCCTCGTCGGGAACCGTCGAGGTGTTCGGCGAGCGGCTGCTGGCGGCCGACGGCGTGAACCGGCGCGCCGGCTACATGTTCCAGGCCGACGCGCTGATGCCGTGGCGCAGCGGCATCGACAATGTCATCGCCGGTCTCGAGTTCCGCGGCGTGGCGCGCAGCGAGGCCGTGGCCCAGGCCGAGGAGTGGCTGCGCCGCGTCGGCCTCGCGGGCTTCGGCGATCGCTATCCGCACC
>JAUXRT010000456.1 GCA_030681635.1 Reyranella sp. | reverse complement strand
GAAGATCGGGTAGCGCGACACCAAGTCGGCCAAATATTTGGCTTGCTGCTCGCTCGTGCGTGTTTTTCCTTCGCCTTCATAAACGTAGGCGCCGTTCTTAAAGAACTCGGTCGAGGCCGGATCGAGCGCCAGCATGATGTCGACGCCGGGCTTGTAGCCGGCCTTCTCGATTGCCTTCATGATGAAGGTCAGCGCCTCGTCGGCCGTGGCTAGGTTCGGCGCAAAGCCGCCCTCATCGCCGACATTGGTGTTGTGACCGGCGTCGTGAAGCTGCCCGCGCAGCGCATGAAACACCTCGGAGCCCATGCGCAGCGCTTCCGCAAAGCGGTTCGCCTTCACCGGCATGATCATGAATTCCTGGATATCGATCGGATTGTCGGCATGGGCGCCGCCGTTGATGATGTTCATCATCGGCACCGGCAGCACCGAGGCCTGGCTGCCGCCGACATAGCGGTAGAGCGGCAGGCCGCTGTCCATGGCCGCCGCCTTGGCGACGGCGAGCGAGACACCCAGGATCGCGTTGGCGCCGAGCCGGCCCTTGTTGGGGGTGCCGTCGAGCTCGATCATCGCCCGGTCGATCTTGATCTGGTCCAGCGCGTCGAGCCCGGACAGCAGGTCCATGATCTCGGCATTCACCGCAGCGACGGCTTTTAGCACGCCCTTGCCGCCGTAGCGCTTCTTGTCGCCGTCGCGCAGTTCGACCGCCTCGTGGGCGCCGGTCGAGGCACCGGAGGGCACCGCGGCACGGCCCATCGCGCCGCTTTCGAGTTCGACTTCGACCTCGACCGTGGGATTGCCCCGGCTGTCGAGGATTTCGCGGGCGCGAATTTCAGTAATGGCGCTCATCGGACGGGACTCCTTAAATGGGGCGCGGCTTGTCTAGCCGCGCCCTAGGCGCGGAGCAAGTCAAGTGACGGCAGGGCAAAGGTTTTCTATAGTGTCGGCATCATCCTGGGAGTCCAGCCATGCCCGATCAGAGCCACGTTCAGCAGACCACCGCCTCCGTGGAACAACGCGTCGATGCCATCCAGGCCGCGTTCGAAGAGCGCGGCATGAAGCCCGGCGAGTTCGTCGAGGAGTTCAGGCACCTGGCCGAGGAGGAATGGGTTCCGGAAAACGGCGCCCGCGTCGTGGCCAAGGCCTGGACCGATCCGGCTTTCCGGGAGCGCCTGTTGGCCAACGGCCGCGAGGCGGTCACCGAACTCGGGCTCAGCATGCCGGCCCACCACCGCCACCTGGTGGTGCTTGAGAATACGCCGACGGTGCACAACGTCATCTGCTGCACGCTGTGTTCGTGCACGGCCTTCTCGATCATCGGACTGCCGCCGGACTGGTACAAGGATCTGGAATACCGCGCCCGCGTGGTGCGCCAATCCCGCACCGTGCTCAAGGAAATGGGCCTCGACCTGCCGGCCGAGATGGAAGTCCGGGTCTGGGATACGACGGCAGACACCCGCTACATGGTGCTGCCTGTGCGCCCGGCCGAGACGGCGGGCTGGTCGGAGGACAAACTCGCCAAGCTCGTGACCAAGGATTCGATGATCGGCGTCGCGCGCCTGTAGGAACGGGGATAGAGCCATGGACGGCATGCATGATCTTGGCGGCAGGCAGGGCTTCGGCCGCGTCCGCTATTCGCTGAGGGCCCAGACTTTCCACGAGCCGTGGGAGAAGCGGGTCAACGCCCTCTACTCGCTCGCCGTCAAGCTCGGCATCTTCAACATGGACGAGTACCGCCACGCCATCGAGCGCATGGAACCGCGCCACTATCTGTCGGCCAGCTACTACGAACGATCGCTCACCAGCCTGGCGACGCTCTGCGTCGAGAAAGGCATCCTCACGCGCGAGGAGCTGGAGCGCCGCGCCCAGGGCTCCTTCCCGCTGTCGATCCCCAGTGCGCCGGGCCGCTCGAATGTGGCCGCGCGCGAGCACTTCAAGCCGGGCGACCGGGTCAGAGTGAAGACAGACTATGTGCCGGGCCATGTCCGCATGCCCGGCTACATCCGCGGCAAGACCGGCGTCGTTGTGAGCGAATCTCCGGCCTATCCCTTCCCCGATGCCCATGCGCACGGCGTGAAGGCGGCCGACGAGCCCACCTTCGACGTGCGCTTCAGCACCGAGGAGCTCTGGCCGAACTCAGCCGATCCAGCCTTCGTGAATGTCGGCGTCTTCCAGAGCTACCTGGAGCGAGTGACCTAGCGCCAGGCGCTCTTCAGCGTCTGGTCGGTCTTCCATTTTTCGACCGCGGCGACGTCATCGCACGAGAAAGCCTGGGTGTTCTTCCGCGGCGTGCCCTCGATCCACGCGAAGACGAGGCATTGCCGGTAGGTCTCGGCGCCCTGCTTGGTGTCGAACCTGATCTCGGCGGTGGCCGCCGCTCCGGATTTGGCATCGCCATAGTCGTCGATGGCGGGCGCGATCTCACCCACCGTCCGTCCCGCGGCCTTGTTGTCGGCATACCATTTGGCGAAAGCGGCGAACTGTTCACCCGCCGCACCTTTGCCGTCGGCGGCGACGTAGGCCTTGAGGTCGCGGATCAGCGCTTGTGCTGCTGCTTCGGCCTTGGGCTCGGCCGCCTTCCGGCGTTCCGCCAATCTGTCCCGCAGCGCCTTCAGCGCATCGGCGTTCGACGGCGCAGCAGCCTGCGTCGAGGGTTCGATGCGCCGGATCGGGGCCCTCGCCGCTTCGGCGTTGAGCTGCAGGGCCTCGGCCGGCGTCAGCTTGCCGACGACCGCCGTGCCCCGTCCCTTCTGCCAATCGCCGATCGCCTTCACCGTGGCTTCGGACTGCAGGTTACCGTCGATCGGGCCGTTGTACTTGTCGAGCGTGCGGAGCGATTCCTGCAGGCGCTTGCGGTCGGCCTCAGGGCTCTGCAGAACCGTCGTATAGTCAGGTGGAGCCGCTGGCCGGGCTGCGGCAACGGGCGCGCCACCGCCAGTCGCGGGACCGGGCGCAGGTGCTGCTCCGCCGCCCGCCGCGCATCCCGCCGGATTCTGGAAGCAGCGTTCGACTTCGCCGGCACTCTGCCCGAACGCCGCAGCCGGCAGCAGCACGGCGAGGCCCAGGATGAGCAGCGCGCGGCGCATGTCAGATGCCGCCATAGGTGTTGACGGCAAGCTGTGCCGGCAGCCCGATCACCATCACGATCGGCAGGCCGCGAGACGTCTGGCCGCGGGCGATGATGTGATCGTTGGGTGCGCCCATCTTGCGTTCATAGCTGCCGTTGCCGCTGAACTTGCCGCCGAAGCACGATAGCGAGAACTTGCCGTTGTTCGGCCCTTCATTGGTGAAGGTCCCGTCGCAGACCTGCTCGGCGCGTACGTTCTCCACGGAAAAAGTGACCGACCGGTCGCGCCCGATCAGGGCGCCATATCGAGCCACGCCATTCAAGCGTGCAACGTTGCCCCTATCGTCGCGATAGAAGATCGACGTCGGCCCGTAGGAATCATCAGGCAGCGTGTCGCGCGGCACGACGTAGACCTCGTCGCTGATCACGACCTTGCACTGGCAGTTCACGCCGTAATTCTCGCCGAGCGGCCCCAGTTCGCCCAGCCGGCGGTTGCAATTGGACAGCGCCACCTGCTGCACCTCGCTCTCGCTCATCTGCCCTCTCGAGTAGGAGTCGGCATAGAGGAAGGCGCACTGCCGCGGCATCGGCACGGCGACGACCTTGTGGCTCGCCGTCATCGTCTCGGTGTTGACCCAGTAGCGATCCGCCATCTGGTTGAAG
>JAUXRT010000450.1 GCA_030681635.1 Reyranella sp. | reverse complement strand
GTGGCGATCGCCGCCGACGGACGCAACATCGACCAGAAACGTACCAATCAATTGAGGAAGGAAACGCCATGATCCAACGTCGTTCATTCGTCGCGGGCACCGCCGCCGCCATCGCCCTGCCGTCGCTCGTCCATGCCCAGGGGTCCGGCGGGCAGCTCCGGCTGGTCGTGCCCTACGGCCCGGGTGGTTCCACCGACACGGCGGGCCGCGTGCTGGCGGAGCGCATGTCGTCCGACACGGGCAAGACGATCGTCGTCGAGAACCGCCCGGGCGGCGGCACGATGGTCGGCATGGTGAACATCGCCAAGAGCAAGCCCGACGGCACCAGCCTCATGGTGCTGACGACGACGGCGGCCCTCCTGCCGGCGTTCGACATACCCATGCAGATCGACCCGCAGAAGGACCTCGCGCCGGTGGCGCAGCTCGCCGACATCCCCTGCGTGCTCGCCGTCAACGCCAACAATCCCGCCAAGAGCTTCGCCGAGTTCATCGAGTGGGTGAAGGCGCAGCCGGGGCCGGTGCACTATTCGACCTCGAGCACCGGCGGCCTGCCGCACCTCTGGGGCGAGGTCATCTCCACGCGCACCAACGGCAAGTTCCAGCACATCCCCTACAAGGCCGCGGCCGAAGCGCTGCGCGATGCGGTCGCGGGCCATGTCCCGGCCTTTGTCGACGTCACGACCCCGGTCGATGCACAGATCCGCGCCGGCACGATGCGCGGCCTGCTGTGTGGCGCCAAAACCCGTGTCGCCAACATTCCGACCGTGCCGGTAGCGAGCGAACTCGGCATGCCGGAGCTGGAAGCCGCGGTCTATTTCGGCGTGGCGACGACGGCCGGCACGCCGCCGGAGACCATCAAGCAGCTCAACGCGGCGGTGAACGCCGCGCTCAAGGTCGAGGCGGTGCGCGAAAGGCTGATGTCGCTCGGCTTCATCCCGACCGGCGGCACGTCCGAGGCCTATGCCAAGCGCCTGGCCGACGAGACCGTGCGCTGGCGCAAGGTGATCAAGGACGCGAAGATCCCCGCACCGACCTGAGGGTTAGCGCTTCGCCGCCTCGACCAGGGCGCGGATCGCCCAACGCTTGACCTTGCGCGCCTCGGCGTCGGGGAGCTGCAGCACGTCCTTGAACACCACCATCGCCTCGGTGCCGACGACCAGCGCCAGCGCCTTGGTCAGCATGTCGTAGCCGGCCGGCTTGAACTGCTTGCGTGCCGGCGCGAGAGCGGCCTCGAGGAGCGGCGTGCGGCGGTTCTGGCGCAGCGGCAGGTCGCCCGGCGTGGTGGGCGCCGACGCCGCGCGCTGCAGCGAATTGGCCAGCATCAGGCGAATTGCGGGCTCGTTGGCCAGCATCATCTCGTGCAGGGCGTTGTCGACCGTCTCGACACGCGCCGCGGGATCGGCCGGCCCGCCATCCTTGAAGAGGTCGCCGGGTTCGGGGGTCACCACATCGGCCGAGGCCTCGGCCAGCAGCGCCTCGATGGTGGGGAAGTAGCGGTAGGCCGTGGCGCGCGAGACCAGCGCCTCCTCGGCCACCTCTTCCAGGCTGGGCCGGCGGCCCTGCTTCATCAGGCGGGCGGCGGCCTGCAGCAGGTCCTTGCGCGTGCGCCGCTTCTGGTTGGGGCGCATCAGCGCGGCGGGAGTTGGCGCTGGATGGCGGCAAGGTCGACCCACACGTTCTCGCGCTTGATGTCGCCCGTCTCGGCGAACTCGACCACATGCAGCAGCCGGAACTTCAAGAACCGGTCGAGCCCTTCGAGGCCGAACGGCCGGCCCGGCGCGCGGCCGTACCACATCGAATCGTCGACCATGAAGTTTTCGCCATAGAGCCGGCGTGTACACTGGATCTTGCCGTCCGACAGGTCATTGAACAGCGTCTCGTAGAACGGACGCGCGCCCTCGGACCCGTGCGTTGGGCCGGTCGGCCAGCCCACGATATCGTGCTCGACGTCGGACGTGAGCGTCGCCAGGACGCCTGCCACGTCGTCCCTGGCCTCGAAGCCGAAATGCTCGTCCATCTTGCTGTCCATCTCAGCGCGGCTGAGCGCCATGACCGTTCTCCTGTGTCCGGGGATGAAAGACGGTCAGCTTCTAATGATACAATTATCTCAAATCAAGACAAAAATCTTACCCAATTGACGGTCACGGTGCCGAAACCGCCATGCGACGGGCTTCGCGGCTCCGGTCTTGCCGGAGGCGCTGCCAGTCGAGGCCGATGTCCAGCACCTGGGCGCTGTGCGTCAGCCAGCCGGCCGAGATCAGGTCGACGCCGCTGGCGGCGATGGCGGGCGCCGAGACCGGGGTGATACGGCCGGATGCCTCGGCGATGGCGCGGCCGGCGATGCGGCGCACCGCCTCGGCCAGCATCTCCGGCCCCATGTTGTCGAGCAACACGGCGTCGGTGCCCTCGCCCAGCGCCTCGTCGAGCTGCTCGAGCGAATCGACCTCGACCTCGATCTTCACCAGGTGCCCGACGCCGGTACGCGCGGCGCGGATCGCCGGCGCCACGCCGCCGGCCGCGGCGACATGATTGTCCTTGATCAGCACGGCATCATCGAGCCCGAAGCGGTGATTGACGCCGCCACCGGCGCGCACGGCGTATTTCTGCAAGGCACGCAGGCCCGGCATGGTCTTGCGCGTACAGCAGATGCGGGCTCTGTGGCCCTGCACGGCCGCCACCAGCGTGGCGGTCGCGGTGGCGACACCGCTGAGATGCCCCAGGAAATTGAGCGCCGTGCGCTCGGCCGTCAGCATGCCGCGGGCCGGGCCTGTGATGACCGCGATACGATCCCCAGGCGCCAGCCTGGAGCCGTCGGGCCGCTCGATCGCGATTTCGATCAGGGGATCGACCAGGCGGAAGGCGAGCGCCGCGGCATCGAGGCCGGCCACGACCCCGGGCTGGCGAGCAACCAGCGCCGTCTCGGCCCACGCCGAGGCCGGCACGATGGCGTCGGTGGTGAGATCGCCGGCACGACCGAGGTCTTCCAGCAAGGCGGCGCGCACCGGCGCCTCGATCATCAGGTGGGGCAGCGGGAACAAGGTCATGGTGCGCTCCTCAGCGGACGGCCAACATGCGCTCGACGGCGCGGCGGGCCGGAACGGCGATGGCAGGATCGATCGTCACTTCGTGCCGCATCGTCTCCAGTGCACGGCGGATCCTGGGCAGGGTGATGCGCTTCATATGCGGGCAGAGATTGCACGGCCGCACGAACTCGATCTCGGGATGCAATGCCGCAATGTTGTCGCTCATCGAACATTCCGTCATCAGCACGACGCGGCCCGGCCGTTCGCGCGCGACATAGTCGGCCATCGCCGCCGTGGAACCGGCAAAGTCGGCCTCGGCCACCACCTCGGGCGGGCATTCGGGATGGGCCAGCACCACCACGCCGGGATGGCCGGCGCGCACCTGGCGGACGTCAGCGGCGGAGAAACGCTCATGGACCTCGCAGTGGCCGGCCCAGGCGATGATCTCGACATCGGTTTCGCGCGCGATGTTCTGCGCCAGGTATTCGTCGGGCAGCATGATGACCTTGGGCACCCCAAGGCTCTCGACGATCTTTTTGGCGTTGCCCGAGGTGCAGCAGATGTCGCTCTCGGCCTTCACCGCCGCCGAGGTGTTGACGTAGGTGACGACCGGCACGCCGGGCCTGCGCTGGCGTA
>JAUXRT010000439.1 GCA_030681635.1 Reyranella sp. | reverse complement strand
GCCCCGAATACCAGGGTGAAATGCGGGCCGATCAGGTCGGCCTCGCGCGGATGATACTGCGCACGCAAGCGACGCAACGCGGTGTCGTCTGCCTCGCCGAGCACCGGCCAGGCCACGACATACAGCATCAGCTATAGCTCTTGGCCATGCCCAGCGCCGGGTCCATCACCGCGCCATAGGGCGGGAACGGATAGCGCAACCCGTTCTTGCCGAGATGCCCCATGCCTTCCACGGCACGCAGCAGCTCATCGGGCGGGCAGGCCATCAGCAGCTCGTCGTCGGCCACACCACCGTAGCGCCGCTCGGCGAAGCAAGGCAGCGACAGCGAGGTCTGCCGCGTGGCAAGGGCACGCCCCCATGAAACGGCGCAGGCGCTCTCGCCCGTCACCGTGAAGTCGTAGCGCCGGTAGCGGTGATACTGCAGGCCATTGATGAAATAAATCATCTGACCGGGGGTGCCGTAGAACATGCAGATGTCGGGTGGATCGAGCCGCGCCGAGCGCAGCGGCGCCACGACCAGGCCGTTGTACTTGCCGTCCGGCACGCGCGGCATCTGCGCCTGGTGCGCGGCCGAGGCCTCCTTGTTGCCGAACCAGACGCCGTTCATGTGATCGCCCGAGAGGAAGCCCTCGCCGGGATGGTTGAGCCCGACCACGCCGCCGCAGTTGCCGCCGCGGGTATTGTCGACCGTGATGCCCAGGGTGAAGCCGTACCAGCGCGACTGGGTCACCATCTGGCACATGGTGAACTTGAAACCCTCGGTCGGCTTACGCACGCCCTGGATTTTTTCCATGTCCTTCGGATCCTCGAACAGGCGCATGCCGATCGGGTTGGTGCGGATGCGCAGCAGCTCGATCAGCTTGGTGCTGGCCTCGGCCAGCATGGCGCCGGTGATCTTTTCCGGCGGCGCCCAGGGCGCGGTCTTGTAGCCTGGCGGCAAGGTCTGGACGTTCATTGGTATTTCCTCCGTGTCTGGCTAGGTGAGGTTGAGCCCACCATCGGCGATGACAATCTCTCCGGTAACGTAGTCGTTGGCGATGAGCGCTGCCACCAGATCGGCGATGTCTTCCGGTTTCGCAGGTCGCTTCATCGGTGACCGGGTGTTCCAGGTGGCGAGCATGTCGGGCCAGTTGGCCGTCATCGGCGTCTCGACCAGGCCGGGGGCCACGCAGTTGACGCGGATGTCCGGGCCCAGCGACAGCGCCAGCAGGCGCGTGACATGGTGCAGGGCCGCCTTCGACGCCGCGTAGGGAATGGACGAGCCCTTGGGACGCGCCCCGGCATGGGTGCCGATATTGACGATGCTGGCCGGCCGGCCGGCGGCGGCGGATTGGCGCAAGGCCGGTTCGGCCTCAGCCACCAGCACGAACGGCGCGATCAGGTTCACGTCGAGCATCTGCCGCCACAGGGCCGGCGTCGCGGCCTTCAGATCGGTGTGCGGGATGCGGATCGACAGGCCCGCATTGTTGACCAGTACATCGAGGCGGCCGTGCTGCTTCAGTACGCTGGCGACCAGATCGCGCGCCGCGGTCTCGTCGCCAAGGTCGGCCTGGTGGTAGCTGGCACCTTTCAGTTCCGATGCCATCGCCCGGCCGACATCGGCGGAGCTGCGCGAATGAAGGGCCACGATGTAGCCGTCGCGCGCCAGGCGACGCGCAATAGCGGCGCCGATGCCGGACGTGGAGCCGGTGACGAGAGCGACACGTTCAGACACAGGACTTCAAAGCCTCCAGGGTTTCATCGGGCCGCTCGACCATCATGAAGTGCCCGCTGTTGGCGATCACGACGGTCTTCGATCCGGCGATGGCGGCGGCCAGCGGCTTGGCCTTGGCGGCCGGCGTCATCAGGTCGCCGTCGCCCAGCACGAGGACGGTCGGGCATTTCACCTGTGGCGCACGGGCAGCGGCGTCCTTGTAGACGTTGCAAGCCAAGAGATCGGTGTGGATGACGCCGGGCTTGTTGCCCGACAGCACCGCCAGCGACTCGGCCCGCAGCCACAGGCCGGGCGAAACCATGCCGCCCTTGTGCAGCGCATTGCCCATCCCCCAGAAGGTCATCAGCTCCTGAACCTTCAGCGTGTCGGCCTTGGCCGACTCGATCATCTCGGGATGCACCGGCATCTCCGTGGCCACGCCGCAGAGGCCGATCGCACGAACCTTGTCGGGGTGCCGCGCCGCAGCGTCGAGCGCCACCAGCGCGCCCATCGAATGGCCAACCAGCGCCGCCTCTTTCAGGCCCGCCGCCTCGATCAGCTTTGCGGTCCAGTCGGCCATTGCGGCGATGCTCGGCAACGCAGGTCCATCCGACCAGCCGTGACCCGGGAAATCGACCGCCAGCACGGCGCGGTCGTGATGGGCGAAGAAGCGCGTCTGCAGGCGCCAGGTCGTGCGATCGAACCCGGCGCCATGCAGGAACACCACCGCAGGTTTCGCCGGATCGAAGGGCGCGCCACCCGTCGTCGCAAAGACGGCATGGCCGTCGACGTTGATCCGCATGGCCTAGGCCTTTTGCGAGGCGCGCAGCGCCTGCCCGAGATCGTCGAGGATGTCCTCGGGATCTTCCAGGCCGACCGACAGCCGGATCATTCCCTCGCCGATGCCGGCCGAGGCGAGGCCTGCGGCGTCGAGCTGGGCGTG
>JAUXRT010000426.1 GCA_030681635.1 Reyranella sp. | reverse complement strand
CATGGCAAAGACGAGACTCTTCCCTCGGAGATTCATCGAGGGAAGTGTAGCAGGGAAAGAGAGACCTACGTCGTGGCGCGATCGGCCTGGAAGGTCGGGATGCCCTGCGTGCGGTCGTCGAGCGCTTCGGCGCCCTCGGTCGGCAGAATCTTGACGAAGTTGAGGGCGCCGTTGATATCGCCCTGCCAGACTTCCTTCGGCAGGTCGTAGACGAACTCGACGCCGTAGCCGTTGGGATCGTGGATGTAGAGACTATGGGTCATGCCGTGCTCGACGCGGCGGTCGAACTTCACGCCCTTGTTCTGCAGGTAGGCGAGATGTTCCAGCCAGGCCTCGCGACTCGGCATGGTGATGGCGATGTGGTTCACCGCCACCGGCATGTCGAACATCTTCCACTCGGCGGGCGGCGCCGGCAGCGCCCGGTTCTCGACCAGGGCGACGTCATGGTGATGGCTGGTGCCGTCCTCGCGGACGCCCGAGTAGAAGCGCATCTTGGGCGGGTTGGGGCGCTCAGTCGTCGGCGTCAGCTCGCCGACCTTCCTGAAGCCCACGATCTCCGTCCAGAAGCGGTGCGATTCCTCGATGTCGCGAACGTTGAGCACGAGATGGTTGATGCCGCGCGGTGTGACCGGCTTGTCCATGGCGTTTCCTCCATACGGTTGGCCAATCATAGCTTTTTTTGGCCGGGCCGGGAATAAAGGCCCCCGGCTGGCGTCTCTCCCCCGCAGACAACACCTGCACGGGAGAAAATGATGCTGAAATCGATGCTTTCCACCGCCGCCCTGCTCGCCGCCCTGGCCGCCGGCCCGGCTTTCGCCGCCGATCCTGCCTCCGCGACCCCGCCCCTGAACAAGGGCGGCATGTTCGTCACCGCGAGCGGCATGACGCTCTACACGTTCGACAAGGACGCCACGCCGGGCAAGTCGGTGTGCAACGGCCCCTGCGCCACCAACTGGCCGCCCGCCATCGCCGCCGACGGCGCCAAGGCGGCGGGCGACTGGACCATCATCTCCCGCGACGACGGGCTGAAGCAGTGGGCCTACAAGGGCAAGCCGGTCTACGCCTTCATCAAGGACACCAAGGTCGGCGACAAGGCCGGCGACGGCTTCCTGAACGGCGCCTGGCACATCGCCAAGTAGTTCCTTCGACCCTCCTCCCCCGCGGCGCGGGGGAGGAGTAAGGACTAGCGATGGCCGATCCCGCCTCCCTGCTCGAACCGCTGATCCCGGCGCTGCGTCGGTACGCCTTCGCGCTGCTGCGCGACCACGAGGCGGCCGACGATCTGGTGCAGGACACGTTGGAGCGCGCGCTGTCACGCTGGCGGCTCAGGCGGCCGGACGGTGACCTGCGCGCCTGGCTGTTCACCTTGCAGCGCAACCTGTTCATCAACGATTGGCGCCAGCGACAGCGCCGGGGGCCGCATGCAAGCCTGGACGATGTCGCGCCGCCCGCCTCCGCCGCCCAGCAGGAAGCGGGGCTGGAGGTGCAGGACGTGCTGGCCGCCCTCGACCAGCTGCCTGAGGAGCAGAAGTCGCTGCTGTTGTTGATTGGCGTGGAAGATTTTTCGTACGACGACGCGGCGCGCATTTTGGGCGTGCCGATGGGGACGGTGATGTCCCGGCTGTCGCGCGGCCGTCAGAAGCTGCGCTCGATTCTGGAAACGGGGCGCGCCACGCTGCTTCGGAGAGTGAAATGATCGGCGAAGACGAGCTACAAGCCTTCATCGACGACCGTCTCGACGGTGAGCGTCGCGCGGCGGTCGAGGCGCATCTTGCGCTGCATCCCGAGATTCGCGAGCGGGTGGCCGTGGAGCGTCGCCAGCGTGCGATGTTGCGTGGCCAGCTCGAGGCCAAATTCGCCGAGCCGATCCCGGCGCGGCTCCGAGTCGCCAACATTCGCGCGGGCCAGCGCGGGCAGTGGACGGGATGGATGCGTTCGGCCGCGGCGGCGGCGGTGATCTTCGTCGTGGGCGCGGCCAGCGGCTGGTTTGCCAACGGCCTTGCGCCGGTCTCTACGCCGGTGGCGCCAACGACCAGCATCGCCCAGGGCGCGACGGCGGCCTTCCGCACCTTCGTGGTCGAGGTCGCGCATCCGGTGGAAGTGGGCGCGGCCCAGGAGGCGCACCTGCTGCAATGGCTCGGCAAGCGGTTGGGCCGGCCGCTGGCGGCGCCCGACCTCTCGCGCTTCGGCTACAAGTTGATGGGCGGGCGACTGCTGCCGGCGGGAAGTGCCGCCGCGGCCCAGCTCATGTACGACGATGCGAGCGGCCGGCGCCTCACCGTCTACGTGCGCGCGGCCTCAGGGACCGAGACGGCCTTCCGCTTCCAGCAGGAGGGCGATGCCTCGACCTTCGCCTGGATCGACCAGGGCTTCGGCTTTGCGGTGACGGCGGTGGCCAGCCGCGACGAACTGCTGCCGATCGCCGAGGCGGTTTACCAAAGGTTCGTCGGCAAGAGCTGAGCTCTTCCAATGATCACTTTGTCGGATCGGTCAGGTCCTCGAATTCCTTGAGGTGACTGGGCGCCCATCTGTGGTCGCGGGCCTGGATGATCCAGCGGTTGACGATCGGCCAGCGCCGGCGGGCCCTCTTCACCCAGACCCGGCCGATCTCGAACTCGGTGGCGAGCAGATAGATGCCGAGGACGAAGAAGATCCAGCCCTGCAGGATCGGCAGGAAGCCGCCAACGATCGACATCACGAGGCAGCCCGCGATCGCCAACGCCATCAGCGGCTTGCGCATCTGATCCCTAGAGGTGGATCGGCTTTTCCCAAGCCGCCAGGGCTGCTTCCTTGAGCGCCTCGTTGACGGTCGGATGGGCGTGACAGACGCGGCCGATATCCTCGGCCGAGGCCGAGAATTCCATCGCCAGCGCCGCTTCGCCGATCATCGTGCCGGCCTCGGTGCCGAAAATGTGCACGCCCAGGACACGGTCGGTTGTCTTGTCGGAAAGCACTTTCACGAATCCCTCCGTCGCCCCGTTCGCGCGGCTGCGCGGGTCGGCGGTGAATGGATATTTGCCGACCTTGTAGGCAACGCCGGCTGCTTTCAGTTGTTCCTCGGACTTGCCGACCCAGGCCACCTCGGGCTGGGTGTAGACGACCGACGGCACGAGGTCCCAGTTCACATGGCCCTTCTGGCCGGCCAGCGTTTCGACACAGGCGATGCCGTCCTCGCTCGCCTTGTGCGCCAGCATCGGCCCGTCGATCACGTCGCCGATGGCATAGATGCCGGGCACCGAGGTCTGGAAATGCGCATCGACGGCGATGCGGCCGCGCTCCGTGAGTTTTACGCCCACCTTGTCGAGGCCGAGGCCGGCCACATAGGGACGCCGCCCGATGGCCACCAGAACGACGTCGGCCTGCAGCGTTTCGGCCGCGCCACCCTTCGAGGGCTCGACGGTGAGTGTGACGCCCGCATCGGTCTGCTCAGCCTTGGTGACCTTGGAGCCGAGCTTGAATTTCAGCCCCTGCTTGGCCAGCGCGCGCTGGAAGAACTTGGTGATCTCGTCGTCGATCCCGGGGCAGATGCGGTCGAGGAATTCCACGACCGTCACCTCGGCGCCCAGCCGCCGCCATACCGAGCCCAGTTCGAGGCCGATGATGCCGGCGCCGACCACGACGAGATGCTTGGGCACCGCCGCGAGCTCGAGTGCGCCCGTGGAAGACACGATCTTCTTCTCGTCGATGGTCACGCCCGGCAGCGGCATCACTTCCGAGCCGGCGGCGATCAGGATGCTCTTGGCCGTTGCCGTGTCCTTCACTGCGCCATCAGGACCGATCACTGAAACCTTGCCGGCAGCTTCTATGCGGCCGCTGCCCTGCAGCCAGGTGATCTTGTTCTTCTTGAACAGGAACTCGATGCCCTTGGTGGTGGCACCCACCACCTCGCCCTTGCGCTTCATCAGCTGGGCGAAGTCGAGCGTCGGCGCCGCCACCACGATTCCGTGCTGGGCGAGATCGTGGCCCGTCTCCTCGAACAGGTGCGAGGACTGCAGCAGTGCCTTGGAGGGAATGCAGCCGACATTGAGGCAGGTGCCGCCCAGGGTCGAGTTCTTCTCGACGACCGCCACCTTCATGCCGAGCTGGGCGGCGCGGATCGCCGCCACATAACCGCCGGGTCCGGCGCCGATCACGACGAGGTCGAAGGATTCGTTGGCCATGGCGCCGTCCTCACACGCCGAGCAGCAGGCGCTCGGGATCTTCGATGCATTCCTTGACCCGCACCAGGAACAGCACGGCCTCGCGGCCGTCGATGATGCGATGGTCGTACGACATGGCGAGATACATCATCGGCCGCGCCTTGATCTCGCCGCCCACCACCATGGGGCGCTGCTGGATCTTGTGCATGCCGAGGATGCCGGACTGCGGCGGATTGAGGATCGGCGTCGACATCAGCGAGCCGTAGACGCCGCCGTTGGAGATGGTGAAGGTGCCGCCGGTCAGGTCGGCGATCGAGAGCTTGCCGTCGCGCGCCTTGCGGCCGAGCTCGCCGATGCCCTTCTCGATGCCGGCGAAGTCGAGCACATCGGCGTCGCGCAGCACCGGCACCACCAGGCCCTGCGGCGTGCCGACGGCGACGCCGATGTCGTAGTAGTTCTTGTAGACGAGCTCATCGCCCTCGATCTCTGCATTGACCGACGGCAGTTCCTTCAGCCCAGCGATGCAGGCTTTTACGAAGAACGACATGAAGCCCAGCCGCGCGCCATGCTTCTTCTCGAAATCCTCCTTCAGCCGCTCACGCAGCGCCATCACGTTGGTCATGTCCACCTCGTTGAAGGTGGTGAGCATGGCCGCAGTGTTCTGCGCCTCTTTCAGGCGGTTGGCGATGGTGCGGCGCAGACGCGTCATGCGCACGCGCTCCTCGCGGTCGGCGCGCGAGCGCGGGCCGGCCGGAACGGCAGGCTTGGCGGCAGCAGCACTCGGGGCCGGCACGGAGGCGAGCGCGGCCAGCACGTCTTCCTTGGTGGCGCGGCCGTCCTTGCCGGAGGGCTGAATGGCGGCGGCCGGCACGCCCTTCTCGTCGGCGAGCTTTCGCGCGGCGGGACCGGAGGCGGCGAGATTGGCGCCGGCGGGCGCCGGGGCGGCAACAGGGGCCGGCGCGGCGGGCTTCGGGGCGGCAGGTACAGTGGGTGCAGCGGCAGGCTTTGGCGCGGCCGCGGCGCCACCAGCTCCCGCTTCGATATGACAGAGCACGCCGCCCACCTGGACGGAGGCACCCTCCTCCACCGCGAGGTCGGCGATCGTGCCGGCCACCGAGGCGTTCACCTCGACCGTGACCTTGTCGGTCTCCAGCTCACAGAGCGGCTGATCGACGGTGACGCTGTCGCCTGCCTTCACCAGCCACTTGGCGACAGTTGCCTCGGTGACCGATTCACCCAAGGCCGGGACCTTGATCTCGACGGACATGACTTAGAACCCCTTCTCTTCCCGCGCTCAACCGACAGTGAGAGCGCGGTCGACCAGATCGGCCTGTTCCTTGAGATGCGTGCGCGCCGAGCCGGTCGCGGGCGACGCAGCCTCGGCGCGGCCGACATAGATCGGCCGCTTGGCCTTGACGTCGATATTGGCCAGCGCGCGTTCGATACGGCGGTCGGCAAAATGCCAGGCGCCCATGTTCTCGGGCTCCTCCTGGCACCAAACGACATCCGCGTTGGGATACTGCGCGAGCCGTACGCTCAGCCGCGTGAACGGGAACGGATAGAGCTGCTCGATGCGCAGGATGGCGACGTCGTCGATCTTGCGCTTGCGGCGCTCGGCCACGAGATCGAAGTAGACCTTGCCCGAGCACAGCACGACGCGACGCACCTTGGCGCCGTCGGCGAGCTGGTCGGTCTCGGCCAGGATGCGCTTGAACGACGAACCCGGCCCGAAATCAGCCAGGGTCGAGACGCACTCCTTGTGACGCAGCAGCGACTTCGGCGTCATGACGATCAGCGGCTTGCGGAAAGTGCGGCGCATCTGACGGCGCAGCGCGTGGAAGTAGTTGGCGGGCGTCGTCGGGTTGACGACCTGCCAGTTGTCTTCCGCGGAAAGCTGCAGGTAGCGCTCGAGGCGCGCCGAGCTGTGCTCCGGCCCCTGGCCCTCGTAACCGTGCGGCAACAGCATCACGAGGCCCGACATGCGCAGCCACTTGCTCTCACCCGAGCAGATGAACTGATCGATGATGACCTGCGCGCCGTTGGCGAAGTCGCCGAACTGCGCCTCCCACAGGACCAGCGCATTGGGCTCGGCCAGCGAGTAGCCGTACTCGAAGCCCAGCACACCCGCCTCGTTCAGTGGACTGTCGATCACCTCGAAGTTGGCCTGGCCATCCGCCACGTGGTTGAGCGGGATGTATTTCGCCTCGCTCATCTGGTCGACGAGGACCGAATGGCGTTGCGAGAAGGTACCGCGGCCGGAATCCTGGCCGGTGAGGCGCACGGGCGTGCCTTCGAAAAGAAGCGTGCCGAACGCCAGGGCCTCGCCGGTCGACCAGTCGATGTCCTGGCCGGTGTCGATCGTCTTGCGCTTCTCCTGGAGCTGGCGCGTGATCTTGCGGTTGAGGTCGAAGTTCTTCGGCGGCTCGGAGATGGCGCGGCCGACAGTCTTGAGCTGGTCGAGATCGACGGCGGTGACGCCCTTGCGATCCTCCTCGCCGGGCGCGACCGTGAAACCCGCCCACTTGCCTTCCAGCCAGTCGGCCTTGTTGGGCTTGTAGTTGGTCGCGGCCTCCAGCGCCTTGTCGAGTTTTTCGCGCAAGGCCGCATCCATGGCGGCCACTTCCTCGGCCGTCACGACGCCTTCGGCTTCGAGCGCCGCGGCGTAGACTTCCTTCACCGATCGGTGGGTGCCGATCTCCTTGTACATCAGCGGCTGGGTGAACATCGGCTCGTCACCCTCGTTGTGACCGTGCCGGCGGTAGCAGAACATGTCGATGACGATGTCGCGCTTGAAGTGCTGGCGGAATTCCGTCGCGATGCGCGCGACGTGGACCACGGCTTCCGGATCGTCGCCGTTCACGTGCAGGATCGGCGCCTGCACGATCTTGGCGACCTCGGTGCAGTACGGGCCGGACCGCGATTCGGTCGGCAGTGTCGTGAAGCCGATCTGGTTGTTCACGATGAAGTGGATGGTGCCGCCGATGCGGTAGCCCTTGAGGTCGGAGAGATCGAGGCTCTCGGCCACCAGGCCCTGGCCGGCGAAGGCTGCATCGCCGTGCATCAGGATGCACATGACCTGGCTGCGCTCGGTATCGCCGCGCTGGTCTTCCTTGGCGCGTGCCTTGCCCAGCACGACGGGATTCACCGCCTCGAGATGCGAGGGATTGGGCGACAGCGAGAGATGGATCACGTTGCCGTCGAACTCGCGGTCGGCCGAGGCGCCGAGATGGTACTTCACGTCGCCGGAGCCGCGCATTTCCTCGGGCTGCGAGGAGCGGCCCTGGAACTCCGAGAATAGCGCGGTGTAGCTCTTATGCATGACATGCACTAGCGTGTTGAGGCGGCCGCGATGCGGCATACCGATCATCACTTCCTTCACACCGAGCTGGCCGCCGCGCTTCAGGATCTGCTCGATGCCGGGGATCAGCGACTCGCCGCCGTCGAGCCCGAAGCGCTTGGTGCCGACGAACTTCACATGCAGGTAGCGCTCGAGACCCTCGGCCTCGCCGACCCGCTCAAGGATCATCTTGCGGCCGGTGACCGTGAACTCGGTGTGATTCTCGATGTGCTCGATGCGCTCCTGGATCCACGCCTTCTGGTCGGGATCGGAGATATGCATGAACTCGACGCCGATCTTGCCGCAGTAGGTCTTGCGCAGGCGCTCCATGATCTGGCGCAAGGTCGCCGATTCGCCCAATGCCAGCGAACCGAAGATCAGGATCGGGCGGTCCCAGTCGGCCTCGACGAAGCCGTAGGTCGCGGGATCGAGTTCGCGATGCGGTGCCTGGCGCACGAGACCAAGCGGATCGAGGTCGGCCTCGAGGTGGCCGCGGATGCGGTAGGCGCGGATCAGCATCAGCGCGCGGGCGGTGTCCTGCGCGGCGGTGCGTATCTCGGCGTCGGTCCTGCCCGCCAGCTGGCCGGCGAGTGCCGGGGCCGCAGCACCCTTGCCGCCCTTCACGTTGCGGTTGGCCGGCGCCGGCACCGTCTCGGGATCGACCGCGCCGATCACCCTGGTGCCGTTGGGCGCCCAGGAGGCGCCGCGCACTTCGGCGAGCACGTCACTCTTCTGCTCGGCGAGCGCCTCGAAGAAGGTGCGCCACTCGCCGTCGACGGCATTGGGATCGCCCTGATAGCGGGCGTACAGCTCTTCGATGAATGGCGCATTGGCGCCGAACAGGAACGACGTCTGTTCTGCTTTCATGGCCCGCTACTCCTTGGCCTACACTATGCTGGCCGCCTGGCAGAGGCTGGGCGGCAGTTCGCTGGTCAGCCTTTCATGGCCTTCAGCATTTCCTCGCCGAGCGCGGCGGGTGAATCCGCCACCTTGATGCCGACGGAACGCATGAAATCCACCTTGAATTCGGCCGTGTCCTGGCCGCCCGAAATCACCGCACCGGCATGGCCCATGCGGCGGCCCGGCGGCGCGGTGCGGCCGGCGATGAAGCCCACAACCGGCTTCCTGGTCTTGGACGCCTTGATGAACTCGGCGCCCTTGACCTCGGCATCGCCGCCGATCTCGCCGATCATGACGATGCCCTGGGTCTCGGGGTCGGCCAGCAGCATCTCCAGGCACTCGACGAAGTTGGTGCCGTTCACCGGATCGCCGCCGATGCCGATGCAGGTCGTCTGGCCGAGGCCGACGGCCGTGGTCTGGGCCACCGCCTCGTAGGTGAGCGTGCCGGAGCGCGAGATGATGCCGATCTTGCCGCGCTTGTGGATGTGGCCCGGCATGATGCCGATCTTGCACTCGCCCGGCGTGATGACGCCGGGGCAGTTGGGCCCGATCAGGCGCGACTTGGAACCCGTGAGAGCCCGCTTCACCTTGACCATGTCGAGTACCGGGATGCCCTCGGTGATGCAGACCACCAGCGGAATCTCGGCATCGACCGCGTCCAGGATCGAATCGGCGGCATAGGGCGCGGGCACGTAGATCACCGACGCGGTGGCGCCGGTCTTGGCCACCGCCTCGGCCACGGTGTCGAACACCGGCAGGTCGAGATGGATG
Source organism: Reyranella sp. (assembly GCA_030681635.1). Lineage (GTDB taxonomy): Bacteria > Pseudomonadota > Alphaproteobacteria > Reyranellales > Reyranellaceae > Reyranella. The sequence goes on along the minus strand of JAUXRT010000426.1, from coordinate 1,763 downwards.
GTGCCGCCTTTGCCCGGCGTCACGCCGCCCACCATCTTGGTGCCGTAGGCGATCGCCTGCTCGGAATGGAAGGTGCCTTGGCTGCCGGTGAAGCCCTGGCAGATGACCTTGGTGTTCTTGTCGACCAGCACGGCCATCAGTTGGCCTCCTTGACGGCCTTGACGATCTTCTCGGCGGCGTCGGCCAGGTTCTCGGCCGAGGTGATCTTGAGACCCGACTCCTTCAGGATCTTCTTGCCGAGATCGACGTTGGTGCCTTCGAGCCGCACGACCAGCGGCACGTGCAGGTTTACTTCGCGCGCCGCGGCGACGACGCCCTCGGCGATCACGTCGCAGCGCATGATGCCGCCGAAGATGTTGACCAAAATGCCTTCGACGTTGGAATCCCTGAGGATGATCTTGAACGCCGCCGTCACGCGTTCCTTGGTGGCGCCGCCGCCGACATCGAGGAAATTGGCGGGCGCCGAGCCGTAGAGCTTGATGATGTCCATGGTGGCCATCGCGAGGCCGGCGCCGTTCACCATGCAGCCGATCTCGCCATCGAGCTTGACGTAGTTCAGCGCGTACTTGGCGGCCTCGGTCTCGGCCGGGTCCTCCTCGTCGAGATCGCGCAGCGCCTCGAGCTCGGTGTGCCGGTAGAGCGCGTTGTCGTCGAACGTCATCTTGGCGTCGAGCGCGATCACGTCGCCGGCCGCCGTCACGACCAGCGGATTGATCTCGATCAGCGAGCAGTCGAGCTCGGTGTAGGCGCGATAGAGGTTGCCGAGCAGCGAGACGAAGGCTGCGACCTGCTTGCCCTGGAGGCCCAGCGCGAAGGCGATCTTGCGGCCCTGGTAGCCCTGGAAGCCGGCGGCGGGGTCGACCGTCTGCTTGACGATCTTCTCCGGCGTCTCGTGCGCCACCGTCTCGATGTCCATGCCGCCTTCGGTCGAGGCGATGACGGCGACCCGGCCCGCGGCGCGGTCGACCAGCAGCGAGAGGTAGAGCTCGCGTTTGATGTCGCAGCCTTCCTCGATGTAGAGCCGCTTGACCGTCTTGCCGGTCGGTCCCGTCTGCTTGGTGACCAGCTCGTGGCCGAGCATGGCGGTGGCGTTGGCGCCGACCTCGTCGATCGACTTGGCGAGGCGCACGCCGCCCTTGCCGTCAGGATCGTTCTTGAAGCGGCCCTTGCCGCGCCCGCCGGCGTGGATCTGGGACTTCACCACGGTGACGGCGCTGCCCAGCTTGCGGGCGACGTCCATCGCCTCGTCTTTGGTATAGGCGACGCCGCCCTTGAGCAGGGGGACGGCGAATTTGGCCAGCAGGATCTTGGCCTGATATTCGTGGATATTCATGGAGTCCTATCGCTCGGGACCGGGTGTCGGAAGCGTTCCCAACCACTTAGTTGTAAAACGCAACTGACCAATGACTGCGGCACTTTATGGGTGCCACAGCGCCTTGGCAACGACGGACTCGTGATCCTTCCGGGTCATTCGACCAAAGTCGGGAAACGCCCCGGGGTCAGGCCCGGCCGACGATCTTGTTGGTGGCGTCGATCAGCGACCGCACGGCGGCCACCGACTTGTCGAACATTGCCTTTTCCTCGGCGTTGAACTCGACCTCGACGATGCGCTCCACGCCCTTGGCGCCGATCACCACCGGCACGCCGATGTAGAGGCCCTTCACGCCGTATTCGCCGTTCAGCATGGCGGCGCAGGGGATCATGCGCTTCTTGTCCTTGAGGAAGGACTCGGCCATGGCGATGGCCGACGCCGCCGGGGCGTA
>JAUXRT010000421.1 GCA_030681635.1 Reyranella sp. | reverse complement strand
GGAAGCGCTGCGGCCGCGACGTGGTCTTGGCGGGATCAGCCGACGCCCCGATCAGGGCGATGCGCTTGGGCTCGAACAGGGCCGCGAACAGGTTGTTGGGATCGCTCTTGGGAACGCTCATGGCACGAGTATACTCGGCGCATGATCCTTCGCCGCACATTCGTTGCCTCTACACTGGCCGCAGTTGCACTGCCAGCCGGCGCCCAGTCACAGCCGTGGCCCTCCAAGCCGATCAAGCTCGTCGTGCCCTACGCACCCGGCGGCACGACCGATGTCGTGGCCCGCATGGTTGCGGAATATCTCGGCAAGCAGCTTGGCCAGAACATCATCGTCGACAACAAACCCGGCAAGGGCGCGATGGTGGGCACCGCGCTGGTCGCCAAGGCGGCGCCCGACGGCTACACGCTGCTGATGTCGGTGATCTCCGGCCTCTCGATCTCGCCCACGCTCTACGGCGGCGGCGACTTCGATCCGATGGGCGACTTCATCCATGTCTCGATCGCGTCGCGCAATCCCAGTGTGCTGGTGGTGAACCCGACCTTCGGCGCCAAGACCTTCGGCGAGTATGTCGCCTACGCCAAGGCCAATCCCGGCAAGCTCACCTACGCCACCTCGGGCGCGGGCTCGAGCAACCATCTGCTGGGCGCCAGGCTCGAACAGGTGATCAGCGCCGGTCTCGTCCATGTGCCCTATCGCGGCGCCGGGCCCGCCATGATCGACACGATCGCGGGCAACGTGCCGTCGATGTTCGACTCTCTCCCCTCGGCCGCGCCGCACATCAAGGCAGGCAAGGTCCGCGCACTCGCCGTCAGCAGCGACGTGCGCAGCCCGGCGTTTCCCGACGTGCCGACCATGAAGGAATCCGGGTATCCCGACCTGATCTCCTATTCCTGGTTCGGCATCTCGGTGCCGGCCAAGACACCGGCAGCGATCGTCGACCGGCTGGCGGCGGAGATGCAGGCCGTGCTGAAGGAGCCGGCTGTCATCAAGCGCTGGGAGGAGATCGGCGCCGAGAGCAGCGCCATGACGCCGGCCGAAGTGACGCGCTTCATCCAGGCCGAAATCGACAAGTGGACGCCCGTGGTCAAAGCCTCCGGTGCCAAGCCGGAATAGGGAGGAGACGACATGAGCATCAAACGCGTGTTCTCGTCCGCCGTGCCGGAGCCGCCGCCCGAGCGCTGGTCGAACTGCCTGGTGTCGGACGGCATCGCCTATGTCTCGGGCATGACCGCGCGCGGCCTCGACGCCAAGGCGCTGGCCGCCATGGACGAGTACGAGCAGTCCAAGGTGATTTTCAACAAGATCAAGGGAATGGTCGAAGCGGCCGGCGGCACGATGGCCGACGTCGTCAAGATCACGGTCTATGTCACCGACATCAAGAACAACGTAAAAGTCTGGGCAGCCCGCCGCGAGTTCTTTACCGGCGATTTCCCGGCCTCGACCCTGGTCGAGGTGAGCGCGCTCGCCGCACCAGAAATCCTGGTCGAAATCGAGGCCATCGCCCACATCGGCAAGGGTAAACGCTAGAAGCTCCCCGCACGCCGAGGAGCCGATATGCTGATCGTGTCACACGCGGCCATGTCACGCCAAGTTGTGACAAATGTTGTGACACGCACCTGTCCGGAGTCCGGGCCGAGCCCGGTTTCACGGACTTTTTCAGACGTCGTTTCTTCCTCCTGTGTCACAAGCCCATGTGTCCGGTCCGACGTTATCGGTGCTCGGTAGGGGACGGGCTCAAAGACGGACTCGTACGGCCTGGTGTGACGAACCATCCGTGTGAGCTACACCCTCACGCTCAATTGCGTCGTACCCGCGGCGTGCGCAGGCGGGTCATGCTCGGTGGGAAAGGCTGACGCGGTCCAACCGCCAGCCTATAACTGTTCTTGCCGTCCGCCACGCTGCGGAACGGCAGTGGCAGCCTGAATCGCTGCCTGCAATTCAACCCGTGATTGTGGATTGCGTTTCGCCAGATGCTATCTTTGCAAGCATCATGAGCCCTCAACCACCTTCACTTGGGGCGAAGATCTTCACGGCGGCCGCCACCTGGATCGTCTTGGCGATCGTCGCCATACCCCTCTGGGACCTGGCGGACATGTGGTTCGACGGCCTACGCTTCGGATACTTCCCCTCGCTGCTGGAACCCCTCTTCAATCCCTTAGGCACCTTTTTGGGATTGATGCTTCTTTTCATGATGCGGGCGGAAGACGGCATCGGACCTCTCGTTTCGCACTACTGGCCGGTCGTGCCGATCGCATCTGCCTTCACGGCCTTTCTCCTGCGGCCGTGGTGGCGGCGCGGCTAGCGCCACGTGGCGCCTACCAGCCAAAGACACCTCTCTCGCCAACCTTGTAGCCCTGCTCGATGAACTCTCTCGTCTGCGGATCGAGTCCATAGGGCTGGTTTGGGTGGTAGTTGCTGGAATTGTTCCGTGCATACCAACCCGCGATCCCCAGCGCTAATTTCAGCGGAGCCCCTGCTTGCTGCATGAAGAGCCCGACATTGAAGTTCGAGACGTTCCTGAACTGGCGCAACTGAACGAAGCCGTCCTTACTGCCGACGGCAGCCTTGCGCTGATAGTCGAACTCGCCGCCTTGGCCGATCGCTGCTCGCGTCTGCTCATAGACATTCTCGAAAGCGGCCATGGAAGACTCGGTTTCCCCCGGTCTGAAGGCGTCGAGTATTCCGACCAAGCCCGTATTGCGGGCTGCCCGGCCCGCCCGTGCCACGCGTCCGAGATCGTCGACCGGCGACATGAGAGAACCGGTCGGCGAATGGGGGTCGGGCACCAGCGAGCCATCCGGAAGCCGGACCCTCCGCCCACGATACTCCTCCAGTGACTTCAGATAGTCGCCGTCGTTGCTTGAATCGCTCCACTTCTGCGAACGGATGCGTTCATTGCGCGCTTCCGGACCGAGTTGGGCGAGCGAGGGCCCGACGTCGGCTTGATCATCATCTTCAACGGCATTCGCGCCCCTCGTCTGCTGCGCCATGGTTCCGCCGGAAACTTTGACCAACCCGGCCGGCAGATCGTCATTGGCGCGTGTCCGCTTTTTCCGCGATCCGCGCCTGCCGCTTCCCCTCCAGGACGTCGTAGGCGTAGTCCGTCAGCTGCTCGCGCTTGATGATCGGCACGATGTAGTCGACGGTGCGTTGCACGATGGCGTCGAGGTCGGCGTGGTTGGGATCGCGGCCCTCGATCACCGGGAAGGCCTTGAGGTCGCGCCGCAGCAGGAAAGCCGCTCGCCCCGACGGGCCTAGCCGGCGGTCCATCCAGGGTGCGTTGCGCATATAGGCGAAGGGATCGTGCCGCTCGATGGGCGGTTCTTCGATGGGCGGTTCCTCGGCGGCAGGTCTCGATGGGCCCGGCTCCGCGGGGAGAGACTCCTCGGGGAGAGGCTCCAGTGGCGTCACCTGCGCCGGCGGGGCGGCGGCGGTCGGAGCGGTCTCTTCCGACGGTTCGACGACATGCTGACCGTCGGGCGTGAAGTGGATTTCGGGAAATACATAGATCGGCGCGCCGGACTCGTTCGGCTCGTTCATGGCGGTCTCCGGAAATGGAAAAGGCCGCCCGGATGGGGCGGCCTGGTGGATGTGGACAAGGAAAAGTCCCGCGCGGCGGGGCTATCGGAAAGCCGGCGCTCTTAGCGCTAACTTATAAGATATATAGGCATAATCCTGCTGAATCTGCAACTTTTTTCCTGCAGGGCAGCCCGGCGTTCAGGGGCGGGCCGCTGGCAGTGCCTGCACGTCTCAGCCCAGCTCGACGGCAGGCATCAGACGTGACTGAACATTGGCTTGCCGGCGACGGGCATGGCGGCCTTGAGGATGGTGCCGGCCGCGATCTTGTCGCTCTTGCGCGACACGACGACGTAGAGGTCAGTTCCCGAGAAAGCGACGTTCGTGCAGTAGATGTCGTCGCCGCAATCGACGTGATGCGTCGGCCGGCCGAGGTGATCGAAACGCCAGGCGGTAGTGCTGGGATGGGCGATCACGAGGCCGCCCTCCTCGTCCAGCGCCATGCCGTCGGGGCCGGCGTGACCGCCGCTCATCTGGATGAAGAGTCCCACCTTGCTTGCCGTGCCGTCGGCCATCAGCGGCAGGCGCCACACCGCATTGCCGCGCGTCACGCCGACATAGAGCACGGTCTCCGCCTTGTTCATGACCAGCCCGTTGGGGCTGGGCACGGTGTTCACCAGCATCGTGAGCTTGCCCGCCGTGTCATAGCGATACACGCGGCCGGTCGGATCGTGCAGGCCGGTCTGGCCCTGATCGGTGAAATAGAGATCGCCTGACGCGGCGAAGAACAGATCGTTCACGCCCTTGAAACTCTCGGAGCCGCGCGTCTCGAGCAGCGGCGTTACCTTGCCGCTCGCGGCATCGAGCAGAACGATGCCGCGCTTGTAGTCGGTGATGAAGATCCGGCCATCCTTGTGGATTTTCAGCCCATTCGGCCAGCCGTCGTATTCCGTCACCAGGGTCCACTCGCCTTGCGGGCTGATGCGGAAGACGCGGCCGAAAGGAATGTCGGTGACATAGAGATTGCCGGCCCGGTCGAAGCTCGGCCCCTCAAGAAAGGAATCGAGCACTTGGCCCACGGCATTGGCATCGCCCCAGGCGGTGCGGCCAGGCTTGCGGAATTTCTCCGGCAGCCGCGTGAACTCGGTGGCGGGAACGGGTTTGGTCATGCCGTACATGCCTACCTCTTCGCTGGGGGCGCCCATCACGTCGACGCCGTGAGTCATCAGGCCCATGCG
>JAUXRT010000362.1 GCA_030681635.1 Reyranella sp. | reverse complement strand
CAGCGACGACATGCTGAAGGTGGGCGGCATCTGGTGCTCACCCGTGGAGATCGAGAACTGCCTGATCGGACACCCCGCCGTGCTCGAAGCCGCCGTCGTGGGCCATGCCGACGAGGCCCGGCTGATAAAGCCCAAGGCGATCGTCGTCCTGAAGCAGCTGGGCAGCGGCGACGCTGCGCTCACCGAGGCGCTGATGGCGTTCTGCAAGAAGACCCTGGCGCCTTACAAATATCCGCGGTGGGTCGAATACGTGCCCGAGCTGCCCAAGACCGCGACCGGCAAGATCCAGCGCTTCAAATTGCGTGCGTGAGGCGGTGTTTTCGGCTTTTATATCGTCCAGGGGAAACAGGGAGCGAAACCAATGAAGACCAAATTGTTTGGACCCGCAACAATCGTCGCGCTGGCGCTTAGCCTGCCCGCAATGGCGCAGAGCCCGATCAAGATCGGCTTCGTCAGCACCTTCTCCGGGCCGCAGGCCGCGATCGGCGAGGACATGCGCCGCTCGGCCGAGCTCGCCAAGGAGCATCTCGGCGGCAAGATGGGCGGCAAGCCGTTCGAGATCGTCTACGAGGACGACACCTTCAAGCCCGACGTCGGCAAGCAGAAGTCGGAGAAGCTGGTGCAGCAGGACAAGGTCAATTTCGTCACCGGCTACATCTGGTCGAACGTGCTGCTGGCCTCGCTCAAGACCGTGACCGACGAGGGCGACACCATCCTAGTCTCGGCCAACGCCGGGCCGTCGCAGATCGCGGGCGAGCTCTGCAACAAGAACTTCTTCTCGACCTCGTGGAACAACGACCAGACGCCGATGGAGATGGGCGAGTACCTCAACACCAAGGGCGTGAAGAGCCTCTACCTGGTGGGTCCGAACTACGCTGCCGGCAAAGACATGCTGGCCGGCGTCAAGCGCACCTACAAGGGCACGATCGTGAACGAGGATTTCACCAAGTGGCCCGACCAGATCGACTTCTCGGCCGAACTCGCCAAGATCGCCGCCGCCAAGCCCGACGGCATCTTCATCTTCTATCCCGGCGCGCACGGCGTTCAGTTCGTGAAGCAGTGGGCACAGGCCGGCCTCAACAAGACCGTGCCGCTCTACCAGGTGTTCTCGATCGACGCGATCACGCTGCCGCAGCAGGGCGATCTCGCGCTTGGCACGCTGGGCGCCCAGGAGTGGGTGAACGACCTGCCGAACGAGGCGAACAAGCGCTACGTCGCCGACTTCAAGAAGAAGCACAACGTCTATCCGTCCTACTACGGCGCGCAGAGCTATGACGCCATCATGCTGATGGCCTCGGCCGCCGACGCGCTGAAGGGCGATCTCTCGGACAAGAACAAGGTTCGCGCCGAGCTCAAGAAGGCCAACTTCAAGTCGCTGCGCGGCGACTTCAAGTACAACACCAATCAGTTCCCGATCCAGAACTTCTACATCCAGGAAGCGGTCAAGGATGCGGGCGGCATGATGACGGTAAAGACCATCGCCACCGCGGTGAAGGACGCCAAGGATCCGTACTATGAAAAGTGCCCGATGAAGTGAGGCTTTTAGGGCCAGCCAACGACGGGAGCGCGGCAACGCGCTCCCGTTTCGTTTGCGGGGCCCGTCTCGTTTGCGGGGGAAAATGGACTATCTGCTGATCCAGATGCTGAACGGCGTGCAGCTCGGCTTGCTGATGTTCCTGCTCGCCGCCGGCCTCACGCTCACCTTCGGCATCATGGACCTCGTGAACCTGGCGCACGGGTCGCTCTACATGATGGGCGCCTACATCGCCTGGACCCTGATCGGCGTGACGGACTCCTTCGTCCTGGGCGCGCTGCTGGCGCTGCCCGCCACCTTCCTGCTGGGTGTCGTGGTCGAGGCCGTGGTCATGCGACGGCTCGATGCCCGCGACCATCTCGACCAGGTGCTGGCGACCTTCGGCCTGATCCTGTTCTTCAACGAGCTGGTGCGCGCGATCTGGGGCCCGGCCGGCAAGAGCATCGCAGTGCCGGCGTTCCTCGCCCACACGGTCGAGATCCTGCCCGGCGTGCTCTACCCCGCCTACCGCTTCGCCATCATCGTGGTCGGCGCCCTGGTCGCCCTCTTCCTCGCCTGGCTGGTGGCACGCACGCGGCTCGGCATGCTGATCCGCGCCGGCGCCTCGAACCGGCGCATGATCGGCGCCTTGGGCATCAACATCGAGCTGCTGTTCAGCCTGGTGTTTGGCCTGGGTGCCGTCTTCGCCGGCCTCGCCGGCCTCATGGCGGCCCCCATCAGCTCGGTGAAGATCGGCATGGGCGACGATATTCTCATCCTTGCCTTCGTGATCATCGTCATCGGCGGCATCGGCTCGATCAAGGGCGCGTTCGTGGCCGCCATGGTGGTGGGCCAGATCGACATCGTCGGCCGCGCCTTCCTGCCCGATTTCCTGAAGACCTTCATGAGTTCCGCCGCCGCCTCGAGTGCCGCGCCCGCGATCTCGCAGGTCCTGGTCTATGTGCTGATGGCGGGCGTCCTGGTGTGGCGCCCCACCGGGCTCTTCGGGCAAAGAACATGATCGCCGCGCTCCGCACGCCGCGCGGCCTCCTCACGGCCGCACTCCTGCTGGTGCTGGCAGTGCTGCCGCTGCTGACGCAGGCCTTCGACCAGCGCTACCTTCTGTCGGTCGGCACGCGCATCGTCATCTGGTCGATCGCCGCCGTCAGCCTCAACATGATCCTGGGCTACGGTGGGCTGGTGAGCTTCGGCCATGCCGTGTTCTTCGGCATCGGCGGCTACGCCGTCGGCATTCTCTCGGCCAACGGCCTGCACAGCGGCTGGCTGCAATGGCCGGTCGCCATCGCCGCCTCGGTGCTGTGGGCGGCACTGGTTGGCGCGCTGTCGCTCCGGACGCGCGGCCTCTACTTCATCATGATCACCTTGGCCTTCGCCCAGCTCGTCTTCTATGTGAGCGCAGGCCTGGAGGCCTACGGTGCCGACGACGGGCTCAACATCAGCCGCAGCCGCTTCGCCAACTCGCGCTTCGGCTTCGTGCTGCGCGGCGCCAAGTCGAACGACCAGCGCATGATGGCGCTGGGCTTCCCGGTGTTCCGCTACCGCCTTGCCGCTTTCGTCCTCTCCGGCGCCTTCGGCGGTCTGGCCGGCATCCTG
>JAUXRT010000397.1 GCA_030681635.1 Reyranella sp. | reverse complement strand
TCGGTCTTGAAGACGAAACGCATGGGCTCAGACCTTCTTGCGCATGCTGGGGCCGAACAGGCCATGTGGCCGGACCACCAGCGCGACGAGCAGCACGATGTACGGCGCGACGTCCTTCCAGCCCTGCGGCAGGTAGAAGCCGGCGAGGCTCTCGATGACGCCGATGATCAGTCCGCCGACCAGCGCGCCGGGGATCGAGCCGAAGCCGCCCAGTACGGCGGCCGGAAAGGCTTTCAGCCCGAGGATCAGGCCGACGTTCGAATGGATGAAGGTGATCGGGGCCAGCAGGACGCCGGCGCAGGCCGCGACGGCCGCGCTGATCGCCCAGATCAGCGACACCACGCGCTTGACCGGGATGCCCATGTAGTAGGCGGCCAGCATGGTCTCCGACGTCGCCCGCATGGCAGTGCCCATGCGCGTGTAGTTGAAGAACGCGTAGAGCACGACGCATAGGATGACCGTGGCCACGATCACCGACAGCTTGTCGTGGGCCAACACAAGATCGCCCACCTTCCATACGCCGGCCGAGAACGGGGTTTCGATCCGGAGGTCGTCGGTCCCCCAGATCATGCCGGCGATGGAGCGCAGAAAATAGCCGAGCCCGATGGTGGCCATGACGATGGAGAATTGCGGGTAACCCAGGATCGGCCGGATCAGGATGCGCTCGGTGGCCATGCCGAACACGGCCATACCGCAGACCGCGAACAGGAAGCCCAGCCAGTAGTCGAGGCCCATAAGGCCAATGAAGGTGAACACGAAGAAGCCGCCCAGCATCATCAGGTCGCCCTGGGCGAAGTTCACGACCTCGGTTGCCTTGTAGATGAGCACGAAGCCCAGCGCGATAAGGCCGTAGACACAGCCGAGCGCGATGCCGCTCACCAGCTGCTGGATGAAATCAAGCATTCCCCTACCCTGTACTCCGGCCGTTTCCCGGCCTCGCGCCTAGTCTTGTTTTTTTGGCCTATTTTCGCGAAGCGCCGTCATAAGACATGGCCGTGCATCGGGGAGTCAATGGATTTTCGCGGCTGGCGCGGTACTGTGGGCGAACCCCATCTTCCCCGTGGAGAATTCCATGTCGCTCGCCGCCCAATTGGCCCCGCCGGGTCGGCCGCCGTCGCCCTTCTATACCGAAGAGCACGAAGCCTTCCGCGACACCGTGCGCCGGTTCGTCGAGCGCGAACTCATGCCCCATGTCGACCAGTGGGATGAGGCGGAGGAGTTCCCGCGCGAACTCTATCGCAAAGCTTCGGCCGCAGGTCTGCTGCAACTGGGCTTTCCCGAAGCCTACGGCGGCGTGCCGACCGATCCGTTCTTCGGGATCATCAAGGCCGAGGAGATGGCGCGTCACGGCAGCGGCGGACTGAACGCCAGTCTCAACAGCCATACGATCGGCTCGCCGCCCATCGCGGCGTTGGGGCCGGAGTGGATGAAGCGCAAGGTTCTGCCCGAGGTGCTGGCCGGCGAGAAGATTTCGGCGCTCGCCATCACGGAGCCCTCGGGCGGCTCCGATGTCGCCAACCTCAAGACCACGGCACGGCGCGAGGGCGACCACTATGTCGTGAACGGCTCGAAGATGTTCATCACCTCAGGCATGCGCGCCGACTACTACACGGTGGCGGTGCGCACCGGCGGACCGGGTGCGTCGGGTGTCTCGCTGCTGCTGATCGAGCGCGACCGCGAGGGCTTCGCCCGGACCAAGCTCAAGAAGATGGGCTGGTGGGCGTCGGACACTGCCCAGCTCTTCTTCGACAATGTGAAGGTGCCGGTCGAGAATCTGATCGGCGAGGAGAGCCGCGGCTTCATCGGTATCATGCTGAACTTCAATTCGGAACGACTGGCCATGGCGGCGGGCGCGTGCGGCTATGCCAAGGTCTGCCTCGACGAGTCGATCGCCTATGCGCGCGAGCGCCACACCTTCGGCAAGCCTCTGATCGCCAACCAGGTCGTGCGCCATCGGTTGGTCGACATGGCCATGCGAATCAACGCCGTGAAGTCGACGCTCGAGCTGCTGGCCTGGCGGGTCGGGCAGGGCGAGAAGCCGGTCGCGGAGATCTGCATGCTGAAGAATCTCGCGACCTCGACGATGGAATTCTGCGCCAACGAGGCGATGCAGGTGTTCGGTGGTGCCGGCTACCTGCGCGGCGCCAAGGTCGAGCGCATCTATCGCGAGACCAAGGTGATGTCGATCGGCGGCGGCTCGGTCGAGATCATGAAGGATCTCGCCGCTCGCCAGATGGGGCTCTAGATGGACAAGGCCGAGCGCATCGCGCTGTTCCAGAAATGGTTCTCCGACACGATCCCGCACAGCAAGGCGCTGGGCCTCCAGGTGATCGATGCCGGGAAGGGCTTCGCTTCGATGCGGCTCGAGTGGCGCGAGGAACTCGTGGGCAATCCCGAGACCGGCGTTCTGGCGGGCGGGCCCCTGACCGCCATGCTCGACGGCTGCTGCGGCATGTCGGTGGCGACCATGCTGAAGGCGCCGGAGCCTTTCGCGACCCTCGACTTGCGCATCGACTATGTGCGTCCCGCCGAGCCTGGCAAGGCGGTGATCGCCGAAGCCGAGTGCTATCACATCACCCGGTCGGTCGCCTTCACGCGCGCCTTCGCCCATCACGGCGATGCCAAGAACCCGATCGCTGCCGCTGCCGGTACCTTCATGCTGGGCACCAAGGGCAAGGTGACACGGGCGCAATCGATCGGCGCGGAGACCAAGATATGAGCACGCTCCTTGAGCGGCTGGCGGAGGCCCGCAAGGCTGGTGACGTCGCGCGTCTCGCCGAGGCGATCCCCTATGCACGCTGGATGAAGATCGCGCCGGAGAACGGCACCGGCGAGCTGCTGACCCGCATGCGCTACCACGACGACCTGATCGGCAACACCTTCCTGCCGGCGATCCATGGCGGCACCTTGGGCGCCATGCTGGAGATGACGGCGATCTTTCATCTGCTGTGGGAGACCGAGACCGAGACGGTGCCGAAGATCGTCAACATCACGGTCGACTACCTGCGCTCGGCGCGGCCGGTCGACGTCATCGCCCGCGCCACCGTCACCAAGCAGGGAAGGCGCATGGTGAATGTCTTCGCCGAGGCCTGGCAGGACGACCGCTCCAAGCCGGTCGCCACCGCCAACGCGCATTTCCTGATCAAGTCCGACGCCGACGCGCCACCGTCGCTCTGACCCCCTCCGCCCTTCGGGCACCTCCCCCGAAGACGGGGGAGGAGAGAAGAGAGTCATTCTCCTCCCTCGCGAAGCGGGGGAGGTGTCCCGTCATACGGGACGGAGGGGGTCAGCCCATCGGGTTGGCGAGGTCGATGCCGTAGGTCTTGGCGTTGCGCGCCATGTAGGCGTCGCGTGGCGCCAGAGGCTCACCGCGCAGGGCTGTAGCCACCATGTCGAGATAGGTGTGCCAGCCCATGGCGTTCAGCTTCACGAAGCGCTCGAGCACGGGAAGGTGCGTGAGGGTGAGGACGGTGTCGTCGCCGGCCGGTTTCAGATCCAGCGTCAGGTAGGATTCGGGGTAGGGCGAGACCTCGTCGCCGGGATTGAAGACGTTCCAGCTGTAGGAAAGCCGCCGGTGCGGCAGGCACTGCGTGACGGTCCCGCGGATATGGCCGCCCATCAGTTCGACGGCGCCGCCGACCCTGGGCTCGATGCGACCTTCGCCGTACCAGCCCGGCAACAGTGTCGTCTCGGTCAGCACCCGCCAGGCGTTCTCGATCGGGCCGGTCAGCAGGCGTTCGAAGCGCACCATATGTGCATGGGTGAATTGCGCGTCTTCGCTCATGGACTTTCCCGTCTCTTGCAGTAAAGAACGCCCGGCATGGATTACGATTCCCTCAGGACACCGGACGATGCCATCGTGCGCGACGGCGGCGATTTCGAAGCTTATAGGCGGCCGGGCAACCTGATCGATTCAGAGCACCCCAAAATCGTGGCCTATGCAAGGCGCGTGGCGGGTGAAGGCTCCGATCGCGAGCGGGCGCTCAGGCTCTACTACGCGGTTCGCGACGATCTCCGGTACGACCCCTACAACACGCCGATGACCCGCGAAGCCTACCGCGCCAGCACGACGCTGGCAGCGGGGCACGGCTACTGCATCAACAAGGCGGGCGTCCTGGCCGCCGTCTGCCGGGCGGCCGGCCTGCCGGCCCGGGTGGGCTACGCCGACGTGCGCAATCACATGACGACAGAGCGGCTGGCCGAACTGATGGGCAGCGACGTGTTCTTCTATCATGGCTACACCGACGTCTGGCTGGACGGGCGCTGGGTCAAGGCGACGCCGGCGTTCAATCGGGAACTCACGGAGCGCTTCGGCCTAAAACCGCTCGACTGGGATGCGGTGGCCGATTCGATCTATCACCCGTTCGATCTCGGCGGCCGACGGCACATGGAATATCTCGCCTACCGCGGTGTCTTCGCCGACATCCCGTTCGACGAGATTCGCGGCGCATTCCGCCATTACTACCCGCGCATGACGCGGGAGCAGGAGCAGATGCCGCTCGGTGGGGATTTCGGCGCCGAAGGTGCTGCGGAAGCGAAGCTGAAGTGACACCCAAGTGACGTTGACGCCGCGGTCGACCGCCTACATTGCGCTGCTGGTGGCGCTGGGCAGCTTCGGCCCGCTCACCATGAGCATCTACCCGCCGGTCATGCCGTCGGTTGGCCACGACCTCGTCTCGAGTCCCGACAGCGTGAAACTTACGCTTACCACCTACATGCTGGGCTTCGCCGTCGGCCAGCTCTTCTACGGCCCGCTCAGCGACCGCTATGGCCGCCGCCCGGTGCTGATCGGCGGATTGCTGTTCTTCACGGTGACGACCTTCGCCTGCTCCTTCGCCTCGTCGATCGGCGATCTGATCGTGCTGCGCATCCTGCAGGGGCTGGGCGCCGCTTCAGGATCGGTGCTGGGGCGTGCGTTGACGCGCGACGCCTACACCTTCCAGGAAATGCCGCTGGTCATGAGCTGGATCTCGCTCGGCCAGAATATCGCGCCATCGCTGGCGCCGACGGTCGGCGGTTTCCTGGGTGAGTGGTTGAGCTGGCGCGCGACCTTCTGGTTCGTGGGTGGCTTCGGCACGATCCTGCTCGTGGTCACCGCGCTCGGGCTCGGCGAGACCAACAAGTACCGCAGCGATCGCATCGATCTCGGCAGCCTGCTGCGCGGCTCCGGCGAGATGCTGCGCGACCGCCGCTTCCTCGGCCACATCCTGCCGCTCGGCTTTGCGTTTGCGCTGAACTTCGGCATGCTGGCGGGCGTACCCTTCATTCTGCAGGAGAGTCTGGGCTTCTCACCCAAGGAATTCGGCCTGATCGTGCTGCTGTCGGTCGGGGGATTCACCGCCGGCACCTTCGTCAACAACCGGCTGGTCGGCCGCATTGCGCCGACGACCATCATCCGCTTCTCGGGCTGGTTCCACATCGCGGCATTGGTCGTCATGGCCGGGCTTTCGCTGTCGGAAATCGTCACCTGGTGGGCCATCATCGGCCCACACATGCTGTTGAGCTTCGGCACCGGCATGATGGTGGCCAACGCCAATGCCGGCGCCGTGGGCATGTTTCCCAAGCTCGCGGGCACGGCGTCGTCGCTGGCCGGCCTTGCACAAATGGGCATGGGCGCCATGGGCACGGTGACGGTCGCAATCCTGTCGGCCATGGGCAGCCGCTACATCGCGATGCCGCTGGTGATCGGGCTCGCACCATTCGCCATCGCCACGGTGCTGAGCGGCCGCCTGTTGCGTCCGGGCTCGGGTGCCTCGAAACTAGAATCTTAATGTAAGGAGAAGACTATGACGAACATGCTGAAGGACAAGGTCGTTCTGGTGACCGGCGCGGGCGGCGGCATCGGCCGCGAGATGGCGCTGCTGGCAGCCCGTGAGGGCGCCAAGGTGGTGGTCAACGACCTGGGTGGCGCGGTCGACGGCGAAGGCGGCGGCAGCACGACGCCGGCGCAGAAGGTCTGCGACGAGATCGCTGCGTTCGGCGGCAAGGCCGCGCCCAACGGCGACAGCGTGACCGATCCGGCCGGCGCCGAGCGCATGGTCAAGGCAGCAGTCGAGAACTTCGGCAGGATCGACGGTGTCATCAACAACGCCGGCATCCTGCGCGATCGCATCTTCCACCGCATGAGCCACATGGACTGGAAGATGGTGATCGACGTCCATCTGAACGGCGCCTTCAACGTCAGCCGCGCCGCCGCCAACTATTTCAAGGAGCAGAAGTCGGGCGCCTTCGTGCATTTCACCTCGACCTCGGGCCTTGTCGGCAATTTCGGCCAGGCGAATTATTCCGCCGCCAAGATGGGCATCATCGGGCTCTCTCGCTCGATCGCGCTCGACATGGCGGCGTTCAACGTCCGCTCCAACTGCATCTCGCCGTTTGCCTGGACGCGCATGATCGGCACCATTCCCGCTGACACGCCGGCGCAGGTGGCGCGGCTCGAGCGCTCCAAGAAGATGACGCCGGCCAAGATCGCGCCGATGGCGGTGTTCCTTCTGTCGGATGCCGCCCAGGCCGCCGGCGTCAGCTCGCAGATCTTCGGCGTGCGCATGAACGAGATCATGCTGTTCAACGCCAACCGCCCGGTGCGCTCCGTGCACATGTCCGAGGGCTGGACGCTGGAGGCGATCGACGAGATCGCGGTGCCGGCCATGAAGCCTTACTTCACCGACCTCAAGCGTTCGCCCGAGTATTTCACCTGGGATCCGATCTGATCCACTTTGCAGTTCCTCTCCCCCGCTTGGGGGAGAGGAATATGAAGGGAAGATGTAGTGATGGCCGAGCCTCGAAAGAATGAACCAAAAATCGATGCCGACGAAGTGTTGGGCGGCATCGTCGAATGGGTGTCGATCGAAAGCCCGAGCCATGACGCGAAGTCGGTCAACAGGGTCGTCGATCACGTCGAGGGACAGTTTCGTGACCTCGGACTGAAGCTCGAGCGCACGCCTGGAGTCGACGGCTTCGGCGACATCCTGGAGTGCAAGACTCCCTGGGGTGAAGGAAAAGGCATCCTGGTGCTGGCCCATCTCGACACCGTTCATCCCATCGGCATGATCGAGAAGGAGCTGAAGGTGCGCCGCGAGGGCGACAGCATCTTCGGGCCTGGCATCTACGACATGAAGGCCGGCGGCTACATCGCCTACTACGCGCTCCGCCACCTGATCCGGCAGGGCAAGAAGACCAAGCTGCCCGTCACCTTCATGTTCATCCCGGAGGAAGAGGTCGGCAGCCCGACCTCGCGCGCCCGCATCGAGGAAGCGGCCAGGGGCCACAAGTACGCGCTGGTCATGGAGCCGGGCCGCGACGGCGACAAGGTCGTGACCTCGCGCAAGGGCGTCGGCCGCTTCACGCTCACCGTGAAGGGCAAGGCCGCGCACGCCGGCGTGCGCCACCAGGACGGGCGCAGCGCCATCCTCGAAATGGCCAAGCAGATCCTGCGCATCGAGGGCAAGACCGACTATGCCCGCGGCATCACCTGCAATGTCGGCCTGATCAAGGGCGGCAGCGGCGTGAACGTGACGCCG
>JAUXRT010000390.1 GCA_030681635.1 Reyranella sp. | reverse complement strand
GCTCAGCTGCGATCCGCAGGTGCTGATCGCCGACGAGCCCACCACGGCGCTCGACGTCACCATCCAGGCCCAGATCCTCCAGCTGATGCTGGAGCTCAAGGAGAAGACCGGCACCGCCATCGTGCTGATCACCCACGATCTCGGCGTCGTCGCCGAGACCACGGAGCGCGTCGTGGTGATGTATGCCGGCCGCAAGGTCGAGGAGGCGCCGGTCGAGGCGCTGTTCGTGGAGCCGCTGCACCCCTACACGCGCGGCCTGATGCGGGCGATCCCGCGCCTCGACATCGAGGCCGACGCCGCCGGCACGCGGCCCCGTCTGCAGGAGATTCCCGGCCTCGTGCCGCGGCTGACGCAACCCATTCCCGGCTGCGCCTTCGCGCCGCGCTGCAGCTTCGCGACCGGGCGCTGCGCCGTCGAGCCGCCGCCGCTGGTCGATGCCGGTTCGGGCCACACGGTCGCCTGCTGGGAAGTCGATCGCGTGCGGGCGAGCGCGCTATGAACGAGCGTCCCGTCCTCGAGGTTGAAGGCCTTGTAAAACATTTCCCCATCCATGGCGGGCTGCTGCAGCGCCGGGTGGGCGCCGTGAAGGCAGTCGATGGCGTGAGTTTCACGATCGCCCGCGGCGAGACGCTGGGGCTGGTCGGCGAATCGGGTTGCGGCAAGTCGACCATCGGCAAGACGGTGCTGAAGCTGGTCGAGCCCACGGCCGGCCGCATCGTGCTGGCGGGCGAGGACATCTCGTCGCTCAAGCCCGGCGCCATGTGGGCGCACCGCCGCCGCATCCAGACGATCTTCCAGGATCCCTACTCGTCGATGAACCCGCGCCTGCCGTCCGGCACGATCGTGGGCGAGCCGCTGGAAAACTTCGGCCTGTCGAGCGGCCGCGACACCACCGACCGCGTCGCCCGCCTGTTCGAGCGCGTGGGACTGCGGCCCGATGCGATGCGCAAGTACGCCCATGAGTTCTCCGGCGGCCAGCGCCAGCGGCTCGGCATCGCCAAGGCGCTATCGGTCAATCCCGACGTGATCGTGGCCGACGAGCCAGTCTCGGCGCTCGACGTCTCGGTGCAGGCGCAGGTGCTGAACCTGCTGATCGACCTGCAGGAGGAATTCCGGCTGGCCTATCTCTTCATCAGCCACGATCTCGCCGTGATGCGCCACATCAGCCATCGCATCGCGGTGATGTATCTCGGCCGCATCGTCGAACT
>JAUXRT010000382.1 GCA_030681635.1 Reyranella sp. | reverse complement strand
CGGCGGCGCTCGGTTTCGAGGTGACGCCACTGCCCGTCGGCTCGATCGATGACGTCGAACCGGCACTGGCGGGATTTGCGAAGGCCGGCGGAGAAGCACTGTTCGTCAACGGCGACCCGGCCCTGATGACGGGACGAGGGGTCATTTTTCCGCTGGCGCTCCGGTACCGGCTGGCTTCCGTCTGCACCGATCCTCGTTTCGCCTCGGTAGGGTGCCTGCTGACCTATGGCGACGACGTGAGCGACAGCTTTCGGCAAGCCGCAGGGATAGTCGATAGAATTCTGAAGGGCGCCAAGCCCGCCGACCTGCCGATCGAGCAACCGACCAAATTCACGCTGATCGTCAACGCAAAGACGGCGAATGCGCTCGGCATCACCATCCCGTCGTCGATCCTCGCCCGCGCCGACGAGGTGATCGAGTGAGGCGGCGGGGCCTCCTGGGCGCCGCTATGGCGATTGGGCCTGCGGCCGCTGCTTTCGCCCAGACAGGCGGCAAGCGCCGGCGGCTAGCGATCGTCAGCGCGGCCGAATCGGTCGCCTCCATGGTCGAGAAGAGCGACAATCGCTACTACCGTGCGCTGTTCGCGGAGCTGCGCCGGCTTGGCCATATCGAGGGCAGCACGCTCACGGTCGAGCGCTACGGGCGTGACAGCGGCGCGGCCAGTCCATTGGCGCTGTTGCAGCAGGCCGTCCGTGCCGAGCCCGATGTCATTTACGCCATCGCCTTCGGTTCCATTCTCAAGCAGGCGACGACGACGATTCCCATCGTGGCGCTGGTCGCCGACCCGGTGGCGCTCGGCCTGGCCGAGAGCCTGGCGCGGCCCGGGGGCAATATCACCGGCGTCAGTGTGGATGCCGGCTCCTCGATCCACGGCAAGCGACTGCAGTTGCTGCGCGAGGCTGTTCCGGCGCTCTCCAGCTTGGCCTATGTGACGTTGCGTCCGGTCTGGCAGGCGGTGCAGGGGCCACCCATGATCGCCGCCACCGAAGCGGCCGGCATCCGCCTCATCCCCAAGTTGCTCGACCTCCCGGTCAGCGAGAAGAGCTTTCAGGACGCGATCGGCGAGATGCCGCGCGACGGCGCCAATGCCGCGATCTTCGGCGACAATCCCGCGAGCCTGGCCTATCGCTCGGCCATCGTGGCGGCGGTCGCCGAGACGCGCCTGCCGGCCATGTACACGTTTCCCGAAACGGTCGAGGCGGGCGGCCTGATGGCCTATTCGTTCGACCTGAAGGAGCTGAACCTCTACGCAGCGCGCTCCATCGATGCCATCCTGCGCGGCACGCCGCCGGGCACGATCCCGTTCTACCAGGCCGCGACCTTCATTCTGTCGGTCAACCTCAACACCGCCGCCACCCAGGGCATCGCCTTTCCGCCGTCAATCCTCGGCCGCGCCGACGAGGTGATCGAGTGAGGCGTCGAACAATTGTCACCCTGCTCGGCAGCGCTTCCACGACCCTCGCGCGCACAGTTGGCGCTCAGACACCTGATGGTCCGCGCAGGCTTGGCATTGTGCTTCCTTACGGCGAAGGCGACACAAAATCGCAGGAACATCTCGCACTATTAAAGGACGAATTCGCCAAACTGGGGTGGAGCGATGGCCGCAATCTCAGGATCGAGGTTCGTTGGACCGGCGGCGACGCGAACAGGACAATGACGTTTGCGCGGGAAGTCGTTGCGTCCCGGGCAGATGTTATTCTGGCGCGCTCAACCTTCGTAACGGCGACGGTCCTGCGAGAGACACGCGCGATACCTATCGTCTTTGTTGTCGTTTCCGATCCGGTCGGCGATGGCTTTGTCTCCAGCATGGCGAGGCCTGGCGGCAATGTGACAGGCTTCACCAATGTTGAAGCTTCCCTGTGCGGCAAGTGGGTTCAACTGCTCAGGGAAGTCGATCCACGTGCTAAGCGTATCGCTGTCTTGTATGGGCCCAAGACCTCTGCAGGCGGCGGCTCCTACTATCTGAACCTGGCCAAGGAGGCCGTGGCATCAACCGACGTTAGGATCGTCGCACTGCCGGTTCAGGAAGCTGTCGATGCCGACCACGGCATCGATACATTCGCCAAGGAAGCGGGCGGTGCGCTGCTGGTAACGCCTGATGCGACCACGACGCGGCTCCGTTCCACGATTGTCGCGGCGGCCGCACGTGCAACGCTTCCTGCGATCTATCCGTTCCGCGATTTTACCACCAACGGCGGTTTGATTTCATATGGAACCGATGTAGCCGATCAGTTCCGCAAAGCCGGCGTCTATGTGGACCGAATTCTTCGAGGTGCGAAACCTGCCGATCTCCCGGTCGTGCAGCCGACCAAGTTCGAGTTGGTGATCAACCTCAGGACGGCAAAAGCGCTTGGCCTCTCGATCCCGCCGTCGATCCTCGCCAGCGCCGACGAGGTGATCGAGTGAGACGGCGCAATCTACTTGCAGCTGCAGGATCCGCGGCCTTAATACCTTCCCGGTCGTTCGGCCAGGGCATGCTGCGACGCGTCGCTGTGCTGGTGAGCGCCGCTGAGACCGACCCCGAAGGACAGGCCCGCATCACTGGCTTGCGGCAGGGCTTGAAGGAACTCGGCTGGGTCGAGGGCCAGAACATACAGGTGGACGTCCGATATGCCGCAGGCAGT
>JAUXRT010000369.1 GCA_030681635.1 Reyranella sp. | reverse complement strand
TGGCGTCGGGATGGTGGATTTTCACCAGTTCTTTGTAACGAGATTTCACGGCTGCCCGGGTCAACGGCCATGAAAGTTCAAGAACGTCGAGGGCGCTGCGCTCGGCCGATGTCAATTGTTCGCTGCCGTCGTTGATCGGTGGCGGCTTTTCGCCCAGCCCGGCATCGTCGGCCAGGCCGAACGGGTCGTTGACGTGGGTATAGGTCCCGTTGCCGCTGCGCCGTGCGCCCAGCGGCCATACCGGGCGGCGCCAGGTCGTGTCGGCCCGGATGTGGGCCTCGATCTGTTCGGCGCCAAGGCCGGCGAAATAGTCCCATTTCTTATTGTATTCGCGGACATGCTCGAGACAGAACCAGCGGTATTCGTTCAGCCGGTCCCGGGCCCAGGGCGCGCGGTATTCGCCCTGCAGCCGACAGCCGGGCGCCTCGCAGACGCGCTGATGCGGCTGCGCGCCATCGGTCTCCATCAAGGGTTTCGCTCGCCGTCGTGACATTAGGCTAATATGTGTTCTCCGGTTTTGCCGGGCAAGTGAGGCCAGGCAGGTGAGGGACGCGATGGGCAAGGTGGCGACGGCGATTGACAGCAAGCTCCGGCAGCGCTTCGAGCCGGTGCGCCTCGCCGTGGAGGACGACTCCCAGCGCCATCTCGGCCACGCCGGCTACCGCGAGGGCGGCGAGACCCATTTCAACGTCGAGATCGTCTCGGCGGCCTTCGAGGGCCAGGGCCGGGTGGCGCGGCAGCGGCTGGTCTACGCCGCGCTGAAGGACGAACTCGACGCCGGCCTGCATGCGCTGGCGCTCGTCACGCTCACGCCGGCGGAAGATGCCGCGCGGGGCACTGGCTAGCCTTCTATTTCCACGTCCTTGCCGGCCGCCGCGGCGCGTACCGCCTCGGCATCGGGGCCGGTGTAGAAATCGGGCGCCCAGCGCTTCACCACGGCGCCGTCGGCGGCCCACGCGTGGCAGGTGTCGATGACATAGGGCTTGCGGCGGGGCTTGCCCGCCGTCTCGGTCGCCGCGGGCTTGGCGTCGCCACCCTTGGCGTGATTCTTGGCGCGATGGGCGCGGTTGAGTTCGCGGGCCTTGCCTGACGACACCGTCTGGAAGGCCGTGGTGGCGACCGGGCCCAGCAGCTCGACGATGTGTGTGCAGCCATGGACGCCGCCCAGCCGCTCGCGGACGGCGCGATGGAAGCCGCCACCGATCCTGAGGCCGATCAGCTTCTTGAAATCCGGCGCGATGTCGCCGCACATCCGGTACGGCGACTTGTCCGTCACCGCCTCGACATCGACGATGGTGAACGTGTGGTCGACCGTGAGCCGGATCGACATATCGTGCACGAAGTCGCCGGGCTTCAGCGCGCCGCGCCATTCGTTGGCGTGGTCGTAGGTCTTCTCGTCGGTGATGCGACCTTCGATGTCCCACAGCCCGTCGTCGCGGAAGAAGCCCTGGCAGACGACGCGGCGCGTATGCAGGTGCTGTCGCCCGACCGGTGGCGAAAGCGGCATGGTTGAACCTCTCGTGGATTGACCTGGGTGAATGCTACCCGGCCTGTATGGCGGCGGGCGGAAAGATGCGCAACTCGGCGATGCGCGTGCCCTCGCGCTTCAGAATTTCGAAGCGGAATCCGTAGAATGCATACATCTGGCCGACTTCCGGGATGCGGCGTGCCTCGTGCAGGACCAGCCCGGCGATGGTGATGGCGACATCCTGAGGCAGGTTCCAGCCGAACTCGCGGTTGAGGTCGCGGATCGGCACGTCGCCCTGGCAGATCATGCTGCCATCGTCGCGGCGGACCACGCCGCGCTTGATGGCATCGTGCTCGTCCTCGATGTCGCCCACGATCTCCTCGATGATGTCCTCGAGCGTGACGATGCCGCGCAGTGCGCCGTATTCGTCGACGACGATGGCGAAGTGCTCGTGGCGGGCCCGGAACGCCTGGAGCTGGTCGAACAGGATCGTCGATTCCGGAATGAACCAGGGCGGCGTCATTACGTCGCCG
>JAUXRT010000358.1 GCA_030681635.1 Reyranella sp. | reverse complement strand
AACGGCGGCGCCCGCCGCTTCGGCGGCCGGGGTCGCGCAGCCTAGTCGCTTGTAACCAAGCGACGGCTAAACGATCCCTTCCTCACGGAAGATTTCGAGACACTTGCGAAGAGCGCGCTCATATCGGGCGCGCTCTTTTGCTATGGACTCGTCGTTCCATGGGAAGAATCCGGCCTTGGTCTTGAAGCCGATACGGCCCTCGTCGACGTTGCGCTGAAGCACGGGCGGCGGGCCATCGGCATTGGTGAGGTCGGGCCAGATGATCTTGGCCACGGCGCAGGTCGTGTCCCAGCCTGAATGCTCCTTCTGCATGATCGGGCCGGCGGCGGCATAGCGGAAGCCGAACGACAGCCGCACCGTGGCGTCGATATCCTCGGGACTCGCGACGCCCTGCTCGATCAGCCACAGCGCCTCGCGCATCAGCGCGCCCTGGATGCGGTTGCCGAGGAAGCCGATCACGTCCTTCTTCACCTGCACCGGTCGCTTGCCGAGCGAGCTCATGATCGCGCCGATCTTCTCGGCTGTTGGAATGTCGGTGTGGACGGAGCGCACGACCTCGACCAGCGGGATCAGGTGGGCGGGCATGAAGAAGTGCAGTCCCATCATGCGGCCTTGTGTCTTCAGCCCCTTGGCGATCTCGCTGATCGGGAAGCTCGAGGAATTCGAGGTGAGTGCGCAGTCCGGCCGCGCGAGCTTCTCCATGTCGGCGAAAATCTGCTGCTTCAGTGCGAGATCCTCGGTCACGGTCTCGACGACCAGGTCGATTTTGGGCCACGGCGCTTCGGGCAAGGTCGCGTAGGTGGCGAGGCCCGACGTGTCGACGGACTTGCCCATTGCCGCCAGCGCCTTGGCCGCCGCCGCCGGCAGGCCGTCGCGAGTAGAAGCCGAGCGCGAGACCACGTCGACCTTCCAGCCGCCGCCCAGGAACATCGCGATGATGCCGACACCCATGGTGCCGCCGCCCAAGACGAGTGCGCGCTGTTCGCTTTGCGACATTCTTTGTCCTCCCATATCGACGGATGCCCCACGGGCGGGGCAATATCGCGCCCAAGCTAGACAGTTTTAACCCAGGAGAAAACGAATGAGCGCCACCAAGGACATCGGCATCAGCACCGACGGCGCCGTTGGTATCGTCGAGATCCAGCGTCCGCCGCACAATTTCTTCGATAATTCGCTGATCAACCAGATCGCCGATGCCTTCGAGGCGTTCGACCGGGACAACAACATCCGCGCCTATGTGCTCTGCGCGCAGGGCAAGTCGTTCTGCGCCGGCGCCGATTTCGCCAACCGTCCGCAGACCGGTGCGGCCGAGAGCGGCAAGCATCTCTACAAGGAAGCGACCCGCCTGTTCCGCTCCAAGAAGCCGAGCGTCGGCGCGATCCAGGGACCGGCGATCGGCGGCGGCCTTGGCCTGGCCCTAATGCCCGACTTCCGCGTCACCTGCGCCGAGGGCCGTTTCGCCGCCAACTTCACGCGGCTCGGTTTCCATCCCGGCTTCTCGCTCACCTTCACCCTGCCGCGCCTGATCGGCCAGCAGAAGGCGAACCTGATGTTTTATACGGGCCGTCGCATCGGCGGCGAGGAAGCCGTCGCCTGGGGTATGGCCGACGTGCTGGTGCCGCAGGCCGATGTTCGCAAGGCCGCGATCAAGCTCGCTGCCGAGATCGCCGAGTCGGCGCCGCTCGCGGTGATGTCGACGCGCGAGACCATGCGCCGCGGTTTCGCCGATGGTGCGGAAGCAGCGACGGAACGCGAGCTCACTGAGCAGGACTGGACACGCAAGACGGAGGACTTCAAGGAAGGCATCAAGTCCTACGCCGAGAAGCGCCCGGGTAACTGGAAGGGTCGCTAACACCCATGGCGCAGGTTTCGGGCAAGGTCGCCGTCGTCACAGGCGGCGCCTCCGGAATTGGCGAGGCCTGCTCGGAGACGCTGGCCCGCGAGGGCGCCGCGGTCCTCATCACCGACATCGACGATGCGCTCGGCAAGGATGTCGTCGCGCGCCTCACGAAGTCGGGCGGCAAGGCGGCGTATCTGAAGCACGATGTGCGCGACGAGGCTGGCTGGCCCGGCGTGATCGCCGAGACGGAAAAACGTTTCGGCCGGCTCGACATCATGGTGGCCAATGCCGGCATCGGCATCATGGCGCCGATTGCCGAGATGACCTTGGCCGACTGGCAGCGCCAGCAGGCGATCAACCTCGATGGCGTGTTCCTCTCGATCAAGCATGCCATCCCGGCGATGAAGCGCGCCGGCGGCGGCTCGATCGTGCTGATGTCGTCGATCGCGGGCCTGCGTGGCGCGCCGGGTCTGGCGGCCTATTCCGCCACCAAGGGCGGCGTGCGGCTGCTCGCCAAGTCGGTGGCGCTCGAGCACGCTCACGACAATATCCGCTGCAACTCGGTGCATCCCGGCATCATCGCCACGCCGATCTGGGGCAAGATCCCGACCGGCGCCGAGGGCAATCGCCGCAACGCCCCGATCGATCCGCGCGAGCGGGCGGCCCTTGCCTCACCCATCGCCCGCGTGGGCGAAGCGCAGGACATTGCCAACGGCGTGCTGTTCCTCTGCACCGAGGCCGCCAACTACATGACCGGCCAGGAGCTGGTGATCGACGGCGGCATCACCGCCGGCGGCCGACCGCAGCCGCGACTGCAGTAGCCACGATGCGCAACGCGGCGGCGCGGGGCTGGATCGTCGTCGCGGCGCTGAGTGCCGGATTCTCTATCGCCATCGGCGCCTTCGCCGCGCATGGCATCGACATTTCCACGCCGGCCGGTGCCAGGGCGCGCGAGTGGCTTCACACCGGCAGCCAGTACGAGATGATCCATGCGCTGGCGATCCTCGCCGTCGTAGCTCTCGCTTACGGCGGGCGCATCGGCGGCCGCACCGCGCTGGCGGCGCAGTGGCTGTTCCTGATCGGCAGCGTGCTCTTTCCCGGCGCGCTCTACGCGCTGGCGTTCGGCGGTCCGAAATGGTTCGGCGCGGTGGCGCCGATCGGCGGCACGGCCTTCATCGCGGGCTGGGTGGTCGTTTGCATTGCGGCGTTAAGACAACGCGGCGCCTGAACTCAGGAAAGTTGCTCGTCCATCAGCTTGAGGGCTTCGGCCGCGAAGGCGCGCATGTTGGCGACGCGATCGTCCGAGCCGGTGCGCAAGGTGCGCGCGGTGCTGCCCTTGGGACCGACCACCGCCACGCAGGTGTGGCCCGCGGGATCGCCGTAGGAATTGCCCGTGGGGCCTGAAGCGCCAGTCTCGGCCAGCCCCCAGGTCGTCTTCAGCCGCCCGCGCACATGCTCGGCCGCCAGCAGCGCCCACGGCTCCGACGAGGAGCGCACGCCGGCTCGCTTTTCGCGCGGCACCGCGAGGAAGGCGTCACCGGCCGGGCGCGTATAAACCACGGCGCCGCCCATGAAGTAGGCCGAGGCGCCGGGCACCGCCAGCAGCACCGCCGAGATCAGGCCGCCGGCCGAGGATTCCGATACGCCGATCGTTTCCTTGCGGGCTTTCAGTTTCTCGCCGACTTTCTTGGCGAGCGGCAGAAGCGAGTCCATCGGGTCAGTCCTTCTTGGTGAAGATGTCGAGGACCAGCGGCACCTGCTGGCCCATCCAGATCGCGCGGTCGCGATGGTCCTCGAGATCGTGCCCGGTGTTGGGATGAATGAAAACCGTGAGATCGCCGCGGTTGAGCGCGAGCCACGACAGCAGAGGGGCCAGCTGGTCGTTCTTGAGCCCGACCTGATAGCTGAAGCGCGGATGTGGGCCCACCGGCTTCTCGTGGAAGCGGCCCATCTCGATGGGGAAGGTTTTTTCGATGCGTTCGCGCAGTGCCCAGGCGGCGTCGCGCGAGGCCGGATCGAAGTAGACGTGGGCATGCCAGTCAACGATTTCGGGTGTGTCCATGGTATCCAGCCTAGCACATCCGACGACCCGCCTGACGGAACCTAGAACCGTTCCCCGAACCTGCCGGCCTTGCTAGGGTCGGGCCATCATGAACTTCGATTTTTCCGACGATCAGAAGCTGCTCAAGGAGCAGGTTCGCAAATTCCTCGCCGACAAGTGCCCGACCAAGG
>JAUXRT010000355.1 GCA_030681635.1 Reyranella sp. | reverse complement strand
GGCTGCGTTTCCGGCCCATCATCATGACCTCGCTGGCCTTCATCCTGGGCGTGATGCCGCTGGCCATCAGCAGCGGCGCCGGCTCGGCCAGCCGCCATTCGATCGGCACCGGCGTCATCGGCGGCATGATTGCCGCGACCGCCGTCGCCATCCTGTTCGTGCCGCTGTTCTTCCGGCTGCTGACGCGGGACAAGGCCGCGAAGCCCGGTAGTGACAGCCCCTAGGATGACGATTGATTTATTGGCAGCGTAGCCCTATACGGCGCGCCCATGATCCATCTCGCGACCAGCCCGACCGTCCGCCGACGCCGCAGCCTTGCTGCGGCATGGTCGATCGCTCGCGTCTAGAGATCACCCCTGCCGCCGGATTAGTCCGCGGCAGACCTTTTCTTCGCAGCGACCACTGATCCGGCGGCTCCACCTTCAAGCAGGAGCTTTGCCATGTCCACGTCTTCGCCCTTCATATCCGGCCACGTCAAAAAGAAGATCGGCGTGCTCGGCGCCTCCGGTTACACCGGCGCCGACGCCGTGCGGCTGCTCGCGCGTCATCCTGAGGTGGAGATTTCCGCGCTGACCGCCAACACGCATGCCGGCAAGGCGATGGATGAGGTGTTTCCGCACTTCTTCATGCTCGACCTGCCGGTGCTCGCGGAATGGGAGAAGGTCGACTGGACCAAGCTCGACGCTGTCCTTTGCGGATTGCCGCACGGCACGACGCAGGAGATCGTCGCGGCCGTACTGAAGGCCAATCCCGCGATCAATATCCTCGATATGTCCGCGGATTTCCGCCTGCGTGATCAGGAGATGTACGCGCAGTGGTATGGCCATGCGCATCGCGCGCCGGATCTGCAAGGCGAGGCGGTCTATGGGCTGACCGAGCTGTACCGGAAAGAGATCATCGCTGCGCGGCTGGTGGCGTGCCCCGGCTGCTATCCGACCGCGGTGTTGCTCGCGCTGGTGCCGCTCGTGAAAGCTGGCCTCATCGACGCGCATGATCTCATCATCGACGCCAAATCCGGCGTCACCGGCGCCGGGCGCGGATTGAAACAAAACACGCTGTTCGCCGAGGCAGGCGAGGGGCTGTCGCCCTATTCCGTCGCCGTGCACCGCCACACCGCGGAGATCGACCAGGAAATCGGCCTCGCCGCCGGTGTGCCCGTCACGGCGAATTTCACCCCGCATCTGATCCCGATGGCGCGGGGCGAGCTCTGCACCTGCTATGTGCGCCTCAAAGGCGCCAGCGCCGACGATCTGCGCGCGGCCCTGGAGCGGGCCTATCGAGACGAGCCCTTTGTGCACGTCGCGAGGAAGGGCGTCATGCCGCAGACCCAGAATGTACGCGGCTCGAATTATGTGCAGATCGGCGTGGTTGCCGACCGCATCGAGGGCCGCGCGATCGTGATTTCCACGCTCGACAATCTCGTGAAAGGCTCGGCGGGGCAGGCGATCCAGAATATGAATCTCATGTTCGGCTGGCCCGAGACGACGGGCCTCGAGCAGATCGCGCTGTTTCCGTGAGGGCAATGCCGGCGGACGAGGACAGGCTGCGGTTCTATCGTCGAAACGCCGAAGCCTATGCCGGCTGGGCGAAGGCACCGTCTACGCGGCTGGTGGGTTTTCTTGCCAGGGTCCACATCCCCCAGGGGCCGCTCAGATCTTGTCGATCACGGCGGCGCTGAAGCGGCGCATCTCGGCGATCACCGCGTCAGCGTCGGGGCGGCCGAAATCGATGTCGATGGCGGTGACGCCGATATCGCGCAGGGCGCGGAAATCTCCGACGAGGTCGGCCTCGCTGCCCGAGAACAGCCGGCGTTCGCCATCCGAGGCGAGGGGCGGCACTGCGGCGCCGTAGCGTTTTACGCGATAGCCAATGCCCACGGAGGCAGGATCGCGGCCGGCGTCGCGCGTCGCCTGGTGCAGGCGGGCAATGCCGGCGCGGAGCCGCGGCAGCGTATCGAGCAGATGCTTGTTGTTGCTGCCGATCGGATACCAGAGATCGCCGACGCGCGCGGCGCGGCGCACGGAGGGGCCACTTTCGCCGCCGATCCAGATCGGCGGATGCGGATGCTGTACCGGCTTGGGCTCCAGCACGATGCCGTCGAAGCTCGTATATCGGCCGGCGAATTTGGGCGCGCTCTCGGTCCACAGGACGCGAAAGGCGTCGATATACTCGTCGGTCACGGCGCCGCGTTCGGCAAACGGCGTCGTCACGACCGCGTCGAACTCGGTTTTCAGCCAGCCGGCCCCGACACCCACGACCAGCCGGCCCTCGGACAGCACATCGAGCGTCGCCAGCATCTTGGCCGCCAGCACGGCGGGGCGATGCGGCACCACCAGCACGGCCGCCACCAGGCGAATGCGCGACGTCTTGGCCGCGATAAAAGCCATGCCGATCAACTGTTCGTGGCGCTCGGTCGGCGCTGACTCGTAGAACTCACCGCTCTCGGAATAGGGATAGCCGGGGACCTTGGCGTCGGGCAGCACGACATGGTCTGTCATGGTGAGATAGTCGAAGCCCATCGCCTCGCCCTCGGTGGCGATCCGCGTCATGGTGGCGACGGGGGAGAGCGGGCCGGAGTTCGGGAGGTTGAAACCGATCTGCATCGGCCCGGCTCAGACCGCTTTGCGGACGATATGGCTGCGGTTCGACGTGAACGGCCGCACCTCGCTCGCCCAGCGCCCTTTTTCCGCCGCTTCGTTCCAGGCCTTGCTCACCAGAATGTCCGGGCTGTCGATCTCGTAGATCGCCACGTAGCGCGCCGCGATGCCGCCGTCGATCTGCTTCACCTCGCCGCCGATCACGAAGGCGGCGGGTTCGGTCTTCCAGCGGGTGACGGCCCTCACGCCCGGCACTTCCAGCAGCAGGGGCACATGCTCGATGTCGTAGACCTCGTTGAACAGGGCTTCCTTTTCCTTCGTCACGTCCATGCTGACGATGAACAGGTACTTGGTGGCGATCGGCATGTTCGGCTCCTTCGATTCAATCAGCGGCGACGGCGCGTGCCGTCCGGAAGGCCGGCATCACTTCCTTGGCGAAGCGGTCCAGCTGCTCCAGCGCCACGGCGAGCGGCGTGCCCAGCGCCATGCCGCAGCTGACGCGATCGAGGCCGGGGTAGCGCTTCTCCACGGCCTTCAGCTGCTCGATGATGTCTTCAGGTGTGCCGGCCAGGAAGCCGCCGGCCTTCACCGCGTCTTCGATCCGGGGCAGCTTGGTGGTGGCGGCGAGCTTCGGATCGCGCATCGCCGCGATCTGTTCTTCGGAGAGCGCGCGCACGAGGCGCAGCTCGCCGAACATCTTCATGTTCTCTTCGTAATATTTCCCAGCGGCCCGCATCGCGGCCTCGCGGCTCTCGCCGATGAAAAACTGGAAGCCCAGCGACAGCCGCTGGCCGATCTCGAGTTTTATGCCGCGGCGGGCATAGGCGGCCTGGAAGGCGGTCATGTGCTTGTCCACGGCGCCGCCTTCGGCCGAGCCGCCGCCGATCACGCCG
>JAUXRT010000351.1 GCA_030681635.1 Reyranella sp. | reverse complement strand
GGTTTCCGACACCCGCACGCTCGAAACCGACAAATCGGGCGACACGCTGGTCGAGCGCATCGCGCGCGACGGCCATGTGCTGGCCGACCGCGCCATCGTCACCGACGACGTGGCCCTCATCCGCGCCCAGGTGAAGAAATGGATCGACGATCCCGCGGTTGAGGTCGTGATCACCACAGGCGGCACCGGCGTTACCGGCCGCGACGTCACGCCCGAGGCGCTGGAAGCGCTGTTCGAGAAGAAGATCGAGGGCTTCGGCGAGACCTTCCGCTGGATCTCCTTCCAGAAGATCGGCACCTCGACCATGCAGAGCCGCGCCACCGCGGGTGTTGCCAACGCCACTTATATCTTCGCGCTGCCGGGCTCGACCGGCGCCTGCAAGGACGGCTGGGACGACATATTGCGCCAGCAGCTCGACATTCGTTTCAGGCCCTGCAACTTCGCCGAGCTGATGCCGCGCCTCAACGAAGGCAAGGCGCCGCGGAGTGGGTGAGGCTACAGCGGCTTCACCATGCGCAGCGTCTCGGATCCGAAGCCGCCGCGCTTGTAGAAGTCGACGGCGCGTCGATTGTCGGCGAACACGTCGAGACTGAGAAATCGGTAGCCTCGCGCGCGTGCCCATTGCTCGGCCGCTTCCATGAGCCGTGTCGCCACGCCCGATCCTTCCGCGTCCTTGTCGACGGCGAGCAGCGAGACGTAGCCGCAGGGCTCGTCGGTCACGCCGTCCTTGCCGGGCCGCATATGAACATAGCCCAGCCGGCGTCCGTCGCCCGACCAGGCGACGAGCGTCTGCGCGTTCTGGTCGGCCGCCGCAAAGGTCGCCGCCATGTAGCGCGCCTGGAAGCCTTCCATCGCGGCAAGGTCGTGCCAGGCGGGGCCGGGCACGCCGGAGAGGCGGGCGGAGAGGCTGGACAGGAAATCCGTGTCCGAAGGCTCGGCCGGACGGAGCGTGATTGCTGGCAATGACTGCATGATTGCCTAGCTATAGCGGCCTTATATGGCACGACTATGCTTGACTCGTTCCCTGTTTGTTCTAAGAGTCGGTCCCATGAGGCCGACCGCTCCGCCCGAGTATCCTGACGATCCGATCGCCGAGCCTGTGCACAAGGGCCGCGGTGCGCTGTCGAACGACTCCAGCCGCTACGACGGCGAGAAGCGCATCCGCACCACCGATGGCTGGGAGGCCGAGGTGGCGGCCGCGGCCGAGGACGACGAGCTGCCGCCGCTTCGAACGACGCTGACGCGCGATGCCACGCGCACGATCCTGGCGCGCAATTCCTCGCCCGACATTCCCTTCGACCGCTCGATCAATCCCTATCGCGGCTGCGAGCACGGCTGCATCTACTGCTTCGCGCGGCCGACGCACGCCTATCTCGGCCTCTCGCCCGGCCTCGACTTCGAAACCAAGATCCTGTTCAAGCCCGAGGCCGCCAAGCTGCTGGCGGCCGAACTCGCGGCGCCGAAGTACCGCTGCGACGTGATCGCCATGGGCACCAACACCGATCCCTACCAGCCGGTCGAGCGCGAGCTGAAGGTGACGCGCCAGATCCTCCGTGTGCTCAGCGACTTCAACAATCCGGTGGGCATCGTCACCAAGGGCCATCTGGTGACGCGCGACATCGACATCCTGGGCGACATGGCGCGGCGCAACCTGGCCGAGGTCTTCGTGTCGATAACCACGCTCGACCGCGATCTCGCGCGCGCGATGGAGCCGCGCGCTTCGACGCCGCAACGAAGGCTCGATGCCATCCGCGCGCTGGCGACGGCCGGCATCCCGGTCGGCGTCATGAGCTCGCCGATGATCCCGGGCCTGAACGACCACGAGATGGAGGCGATCCTCGAGGCGGCGGTGGACGCGGGCGCGACGCGCGCCGGCTACATCGTTCTGCGCCTGCCGCTCGAGATCAAGGAACTGTTCGAGGAATGGCTGCGCACCCACCGGCCCGACCGCGCCGAGCGTGTGCTGTCGCTGATCCGCCAGATCCGCGGCGGCGAACTCTATCAGGCCGAGTTCGGCACCCGCATGAAGGGCGAGGGCCCGATCGCGCAACTGCTGAGCGCCCGCTTCGCCGCCGCCACCAAGCGGCTGGGCCTCAACCGCACGCGCTACCGGCTCGATACTTCCGCTTTCCATGTGCCCGAGTCGGCGCGCACCGCGCTGGTCGATGCCAAGCGCGACGCAAGACAGATGAAACTGTTCTAGAAGAGGAAATCCATGACCGAAGAACTCGTCCTGTACACAAATCCGCAGTCGCGTGGCGCGATGGTTCATTGGATGCTGGAGGAGATCGGCTGCCCCTATCGTGTCGAGGTGAAGCAATTCGGAGCGGACATGAAGTCGCCCGAGTATCTCGCCATCAACCCGATGGGCAAGGTGCCGGCGATCAGGCATGGCAACAGGGTCGTCACGGAAACCGCGGCGATTCTCTGCTATCTCGCCGACGTATTCCCCGCGGCGAAGCTGGCGCCTCCGCCCGCCGAACGGGACGCCTACTACCGCTGGCTGTTCTTCGTCGCCGGCTGCTGCGAACCGGCGATGGGCAACAAGTCGGTCGGCTGGAATCCCGATACGCCGGACCTGCAGGGCCGTTTCGGCTACGGCTCCTATGAACGCACCATGGAGACCGTGGCCCAGGCGGTCGACGGCCGGCGCCATCTTGCGGCCGATCACTTCACGGCCGCTGACCTCTACATGGCCTCGTTCCTGTACTGGGGCATGATGTTTGGCATTGTCGAGAAACGCCCGGTATTCGAGGCCTATGTCACGCCTCATGTCGAACGCCCGGCGTCGATCAGGGCG
Organism: Reyranella sp.; assembly: GCA_030681635.1. Classification (GTDB taxonomy): domain Bacteria; phylum Pseudomonadota; class Alphaproteobacteria; order Reyranellales; family Reyranellaceae; genus Reyranella. The sequence goes on along the minus strand of JAUXRT010000351.1, from coordinate 67 downwards.
GAAGAGAAGGGCAAGCAACTCGCTGGCTGAGTCTTCCGGACCGCGAGCGTCCCGCTCGCTCATGAGC
>JAUXRT010000342.1 GCA_030681635.1 Reyranella sp. | reverse complement strand
CCGTGCTTTCGTCGACGCCGACCCGGGCCGCGGCCTCCCGCAGGGTGGCGCAGCGGCGGAGCTGATTGGCGTAGCGCACCCGCAGACGCCAGCCGCGCTGGGCCGGCAGGGCCCGCTTCGGGGAAGGGCCGTCGAGCAGCGCGCGCTCGATCGCCTTGGGCGCATTCTCGATGCGCGCTGCGCTCTCCTTGGCTTCCTGGGCCTCGCGCTGTTCCCGGGTTTCTTCGCGCGCCTTCGCTTCCAACTGCGCCAGGCTCATGCCGCGCATGTGGGCGGGCGGGTGAAAATTCTTGCCGTGGATCCGCATGTAGTAGGCGGCCTCGGTCCAGCTCAGGGCCTCGGTCGGCGGCGCCTCCCGGGTGGCGATTGGGGCACCGAACGGGCGATTTTGATCGTAAAAGGTCATCCCCTTCCTCCTATTCCTTGGCCTTTTAGGCCGGAAATCCAGTCAGAACGGATATATAGGGAAGGATAGGATAGGAGTCAAGACCGAGAAACCCGGTAGTGTCAGTTTGACGTATGCTTCCATACAAAACTTCCGCCGAAGTTCATGAAATCCTCCATGATCTTCTCCAACTCGACCATCAACTTGTTCGACTCGGTGTCGATGTCCGCCCCGGCGGCAATCGGGAAGACCTTGTGTGTCGCGACTCGCTCGTTGATGACTGCGCCCGGCTCAAACATCACATCGGTGGAAGTAGTGCCAATCGATATTAGTGCTGCGGTTCGGGGTCGCTCACGCACATGAGCTAGAAGCTCATCTCTTATCATTGCAGGATCGTAATGGAACGCGAGCTTGTTCCTGATGTTCCTCATTACCTCACCCAACGCTATGTCCGGCTCGTACTTTCTGAGATGGTCAAACTGCTCCTGTGTGACTTGGGCGCACTGATCGACCAAAGCACGAAACTTAGGCTTCTTTGCGATCTCTCGGATAAGGGCCAAGCCCTCGTGCAGGTGGCCGATCTGCAACTCCACGAAGAACTTGAAGGCTTCCTGCTGCTTGATGCGTGTCCTTTCATCACTCCTCGCACGCCACATCGTTGCGCTTTCTTCGGCAATCGCACAGTCATTCATTACCATCATGAGCCGTATCAACATTGTCCCGATATCAGGATCGCATGCGATCTTGTCGAACGAGACGAGCTTAGTCTTGCTCTTGGCTGCCCTCATGGCTGCTACCTCCCTGATAGAATAAGCGATAGCCGTTCGCGGCTCTCGCAGCGACGGGTACGATCTAGGTCTCGTATCAGCGGAGAGAGCGCCTGCGCGTTTCGAAGGCGAGTCTGAAGCTGACTGACGAAGAATCAAGCTCGCTAGAGCAGCTTGGGATTGTCAGCAGAGGATCGCACAGCCGCTCGCTTGAAATAAATTCGCCGCCGCCGCAGAGCCGGAGCAGCTTTTGAATCGGGCGCGCTCTTTGCTGAAATTCTATCAAATTCCCGACTTTCAATTCGTCGCCGAAGGTCTTCGAACGAATCCGGGCGGATGATCTCTCTCTCATGACGTGGAGTGGGGGACGTAGGCCACCTAGTTGGGGCAGGCAGGTCCAATTGAGCCATGTTTTTCTCAACGGTTGCCATATCCTTGTGGTCAAGCTGCCGTTTCAGGAACCGAAAGCGACGAGCAATCTTTTCCAGCTCAATGCTGAGCTGTTCTTCGCTCATTGTTCGGCTGTTGTCCTTCAGCTTTTCCAATTGCTCGATGAACATTGAAAGCTCTTCAGCCGTAACGGAAATCTTTCCCCCTCTCACATCTTGAGGCGCCATCCCTTGCTTCTCGTTCACAATCTGTGGGATCGCTTCTCTAATTGCGGTGGCGAACAGACGGGTGTCCTGAGCAATCTCGGCCACACTCTCCTTGAATCCCTTATAGTCGGCGACGACGCCATACGCCGCCATCAAGGCGCCGACCAAACCAGCTTTAACCCTCAGAGAGCCTTCGACGAGCTCAACTTCCGCGTCGGTATCACGCAACGCTGTTTGGCCAGCGAGCCCAACGGCAGCTTTAAGGATTTCATCGCCCAGAGCCGCCGCCTGCTGCTCGGCTGCTTCGAAGTGCCGAATTGTTACTCGCACACTAACTAGGTTGCTCAAGCCGTCCCCTCGTTTTCCGGATGGTATACTTTGCGGACCGCAACCGTCGATAGGCCATCAATATATGGGTACGTGAAAAATAGCGGGACACAAAGAAGGTCCGTTAGTTGATCGGCCTATGCGCGAGAATTCCGTTTAGGAACGAGTACAGTAGGTGTTCAGCATCCACTGGACCCTTCTTCATGCCGCGCGTTCTCGTCCGCTTGTGCAAGACGCCTGCGAAGAAAAGCAACGGCCAGATAATGTCTCTCGCCGCGGGGTGCGCGAAATAACCTCACGGGCAGGCCCCTTTCAGGAAAGCGCTCTCTTCGGCTTGAGGGGCGGAAGGCCGGCAGCTAGACGCTGCATGAACGTGCGGACGGACCGGAAGATGTCTTCGGCTTCGTCAGGGGTGTATTTTTTGACGATGTGCATGGTCGGATTGCGCCAAGCAAATTTGACCGACTGCAGATCCCCCAAGACGTCTCTAAAAAATGAGCCGTTCTTCTTCCAGTTGGCCGCGCGCTTCTTGTAAGGCGTCTCGAATATCTTCGTGATTTGTCTAATGTAGGACTCCCAGCTAGGCGCATAGGGGATACCCAGAGGCTTCGCCAGTTGCTTTAAGCCGTCCTCCATGACGCGCATGGCGTGGAATACTGATGCCGTTCCCTGTTCAGCAGCAAGGCACTTGCCGGAGCCCACGATGTCGTCGATGGAATCTGGAAATCGCTCATCGACCTCCGGCCCGAACAGAGGCTTATCTTGCAGCCAGTAGTGACGCTTATCCGGCCGGAGCGCGAATAGAGCCGTTTTTTCTAACTCAATTTGGAGCGTCTTTTCCAGGTAGCGTATGTCGTTACCCAGCTGCGCGAACGTATATGGATCCGTTTTTCCCAGTGCCCGCGCCATGTCCTCTGCCGCTCGCTTCGTGACGGGCGCACCCAGTCCCTCAACCAGGTTCGCAAGTTCGGTCATGCGTTGCCCAATGGTTTTGCGATTTTCGTCGCCCATGTTGTCAGTATGCTTGAGCGTTTTGAGAGTGGGATATTTACCCGCAATGGTGTCGGTCATGAGTTGCGCGCGCCCAATGATGATTGCGGCGTGACAGAACGCAGGTCCGTAAATCTTTAGCATGTCTCCAAGGCTCCCCAAGGCGCGATTCGGCCTATGAAGGGATACGAGTCCCAAGCCGATCAGAGGTCGTAGGTTATCCGTCGCGCTAGGCGATGGAAGGATAACGGCTTGCTTTATCCCCAGAAAGAACATATAGTGAACATTCAATTGGGGAGGCATGCTCTTGGACGGTTTGTTCACCAGGACCAACAATCTTTTGAATCCCATGCCGGGCCTGACGGGTCCGATGCATCGGGCGCCGTCTCAGCTGTTCGCGCGACGCCTTCGCCGGCGCCATGCCGGATTTGGGCCGGGGACGGCACAGGTGGCGGCGCAGGGGCCGGCGACCGATCGGTTGTTCTTTGCCGTTCTGCCGGATGCGGAAACGGCGGGGCAGATCGCCGAGCGCACGGCGCGGTGGCGTGCCGACCATGGACTGCGGGGCAAGGCGCTGAAGCCGGAGCATTTCCACGTCACGCTGTGTCATGTGGCGGATATGGAGAGTGCGCCGTCCGAGGCGATGATCGATGCGCTGGCGGAGCGGGCGTCGGTGCTGTCGATGCCGTCGTTCCGCGTCGAGTTCGACCGCGTCATGAGCTTCACCAACGGCGCCTTCGTCCTCTCCGGTGACGAGAGCACGATCGGGCTGGAAGTCCTGCAGCAGCGGCTCAGCGATGCGCTCGATCCGAGCCCGCGGCCGGCGCGGCGGTTCACGCCGCATCTGACCTTGCTGCGCGACCAGCGGCGCATTGCCGAGCAGCCGGTCGAGCGGATCGGCTGGACGGCGCGCGAGGTCGTGCTCGTGCACAGCCTGCTGGGCCAGACGATCCACCGCCACGTCGCGCGGGTGCCTTTGCTCCAGGGCTGATCAACGGGGCCTGATTGACAGACGGTTCCGGGTTTTCTATTTGTTAACTTAATGGTTAACTATAGGATAGACCGATGACATCGACATGCAGCATTGTGACGGTCGAGCACCAGCCGACGGCCGTGGTGAAGGCCAAGGTACCGTTCGCCGAGATTCCTGAGGCCCAGCGTGCGGCGCGGGCCGCGATCGATGCCGGCCTGCCGTCGCTCGACCCCGGCGCGCTGGGTCTTGCGTGCACGCGCTGGCTGCCGCCCCAGGGCGGCGCGCTCGACATGGAGATGGGCACGATCGTGGCGCGTCCCATAGAAGCACGCGGCGAGATCGTGCCGTCGGAACTGCCGGGGGGACGCGCCGTTCACTCCGTAATGGTGGGGCCGTTCGACGGCATGGGCGCTGCCTGGCAGACGCTGTTCGAATGGATCCAGGCCGAGAAGCTCACGCCCGCGGGAATCAACTGGGAGGTCTATGGCCCGACCCCGGCCGATCCCGCGAAGCAGGAGACCTATCTCTACGCACTGCTCGCTTGAGGCATGGACAGTCGAAAGGACACGTCATGGCGATCGCCAAGAACACGATTTGCGTCTGGTACGACAAGGATGCCGAGGCGGCGGCCCGCTTCTACGCCAAGACCTTTCCCGACAGCACGGTGGGCGCCGTCCACCGTGCGCCCGCCGACTATCCCTCCGGCAAGAAGGGCGACGTGCTGACGGTCCTCTTCACCGTTGCCGGAATCCCCTGTCTCGGCCTGAACGGCGGGACCGCGTTCAAGCACAGCGAAGCCTTCTCGTTCCAGATCGCCACCGACGATCAGGAAGAGACCGATCGCTACTGGAACGCCATCGTCGGCAACGGCGGCCAGGAGAGTGCGTGCGGCTGGTGCAAGGACAGATGGGGGGTGAATTGGCAAATCACGCCGCGCACGCTGATCGAGGCGATGGCGGCCGGCGGCGCCGAAGCCAAGCGCGCCTTCGATGCGATGATGGACATGAGG
>JAUXRT010000356.1 GCA_030681635.1 Reyranella sp. | reverse complement strand
ACGTCCAGGTGATTTTCGCGCCCATCTCGGAATCGATCCAGCAGATCAAGGCCGGCAAGCTGCGCCCGCTCGCGGTGACGCCCGTGGCCCGTCTGGAGGTGCTGCCGGACGTTCCAACGATTGCCGAGTTCGTGCCGGGTTATGAGGCCAGCGGTTTTGCCGGCATCAGCGTGCCCAAGGGCACCCCGGCCGCAATCATCGATCTCTTGAACAGGCAGCTCAATGCCGCCCTCGTCGACCCCAAGATCAAGGGCCGGATCGTCGAGCTGGGCGGCACACCGATTGGGGGTACGCCGGCGGAATTCGGGAAGATCGTCTCGGAGGCCACCGAAAAATGGGCGAAGGTCATCAAGGTCGCGGGCATCAAGCCTGAATAAGGCCGGCACAGGCCCGCGCCTTAGTTGGCCGTCATGCCGCCGTCGATCACGAGCTCGCTGCCGGTAACCCAGGCGGCGTCGTCGGAGGCGAGGTAGAGGCAGCCGGCCGCGATGTCGTTCGGCGTCCCGAAGCGGCCGAGCGGCGTCGCTTCGAGGCGCTGGCGCGCGACGTCGGGATTGGAATGGCCGGGCACGGTCATCGGCGTGTCGACGAAACCCGGATGGACCGAGTTCACGCGGATCCTGTCCCGTGCATATTGGATGGCCGCGGCCTTGGAGAAGATCCGCACCGCGCCCTTGGAGGCATGATAGGCGGCGTTGGCGTGCGAGCCGATGATGCCGCAGATCGACGAGATGTTGATGATCGACCCGCCGCCGGCACGCAGCATGGCCGGCACCGCGGCCTTGGTGCCGAGGAAGACCCCGGTGGCGTTGATCTCCATGACCCAGTTCCATTGCTCGAGCGTCTGGTCGGCCAGGCGCGGTCCGGCGGTCAGGCTGGTCTGGATGTTGAGCTTGGGATCGCGGCCCGAGATGCCGGCGATGTTGCACAGGATGTCGAGGCGTCCGTAGCTCTTCTCGGCGTCGGCCACGATCTCGGCCCACCGCGCCTCGTCGCGCACATCCTGGGGCGCGAAGGTCGCGGTTCCACCCGAATCGACGATCTCCTTTTCCACCGCCTTGCCGAGCGCGGCGTTGCTGTCGGTGAGTACGACCGCGGCGCCATGCAGGGCGAATGCCTTCGCGGTCGCCGCACCGATGCCTGACGCGCCGCCTGTCACGATGGCGACCTTTCCGACCAGTCTCTTCCCGGGTTGCATGCCGTCCTCCGCGTTTCCCCAAAGTCTTTTTCGACGGCAATCGTGGCATGGCCGGCAGCGAAACGACAGGCGGCGGCCTGATTGACTCGCCCGACCGGGACCGCACAATCGCCGCAACCAAGAAAGAGATAGGGCGAGGAAACCATGCGTTTCGCGAACAAGGTGGCGGTGATCACCGCGGCCGCCAACGGCATCGGCCGCGCCACCGCCCAGATCATGGTGCGCGAGGGCGCGACCGTGATCGTTGTCGACAATCACCAGGCCCGGCTGGACGAGGCAGTGCCGGCGCTCGGCAGGATGGCGGGCAAGGGACCGGGACGCGTGGAAGGCAAGCTGGTCGACGCGCTGGATGCCGCCGCGGTCGACAGGCTGGTGGCCGACGTGGCGCGCGACCATGGCCGCATCGATATCCTGGTCAATGCGGTCGGCGGCAGCACGGTGATCGACAATCCGCAGGCGACGACCGAGCAGCTGGCCTTTGCCGACTGGCAGAAGCTGATCGCCTTCAACCTCGACGGCACCTTCCTGTTCACCCATGCGGTGATCCCGCACATGAAGCGCCAGCGCAGCGGCAAGATCGTCAACCTGGCCTCGATCGCCGGGCGCGGCCTCAGCGTGAACAGTTCCAGTGCCTATGCCGCGGCCAAGGGCGGCATCATCGCCTTCACCCGCAAGCTCGCCTACGAACTCGGGCCCGAGGGCATCAACGTCAATGCCATCGCGCCCAGCGTGACGCTCACCGAACGCATCCGGCCGCACTGGGAGAAGCGCTCCCAGGCCGCCCAGGCCGAGGAGATCGAGCGCACGCCGCTCCGCCGCGTCGCCGAAGCGGTCGACCAGGCCAACGTGATCTGCTTCCTCGCCTCGGCCGACGCCGATTTCGTCACCGGCCTCACCATCGACGTCACCGGCGGTATTTGAGTCTAGGAGAAGAACATGGCGGGCAAGGTCGGATTCATCGGGCTGGGCGCCATGGGCGGGCCGATGGCGCTCAATCTCTTAAAGGCCGGCTTCAAGCTGGTGGTGCACGACATCGACCAGAGCAAGACCGCGCCGCTTAGGGCAAAAGGCGCCGAACTCGCCGGCACGGCGGAAGCGGTCGCGGCCGAGGTGGAGCGGACCATCGTCATCGTCGAGACCACGGATCAGGCCCAATCGGTGATCGCGGGCGAGCGCGGCATCATCAAGGGCGCCAAGGCCGGCCACATCGTGCTCTGCATGGCGACCATCGATCCCTTCGCCGCGCGCACCTTGGCCGATCAACTGGCGGCACAGGGCATCGCCATGCTCGACGCGCCGGTGAGTGGCGGGACGGGTCGTGCGCAGTCGGGCGATCTCTCGGTGATCGTGGGCGGCGATGCCGGCGTGTTCGCCAAGTGCGAGGATCTGTTCAAAGCCATGGGCAGCCGCTCGTTCCATGTCGGGCCGCTGGGCAGCGGGCTCGCCATGAAGCTGGTCAACAACATGCTGGTCCAGGTCAACACCGTGGCGGTGGCCGAGGCCATGGTGCTGGGCGTCAAGGCCGGCCTCGATCCGCAGATGATCTACGACGTGGTGCGCGTCTCGACCGGCGCCAGTGCGGCGTGGGAGTTGCGCGTGCCGCGGATCCTGAGTGGCGACTTCGAGCCGGGCGGCACGATCGACATTTCCTACAAGGACCAGGAACTGGAGACCGCCTTCGCCAAACGCCTGG
>JAUXRT010000330.1 GCA_030681635.1 Reyranella sp. | reverse complement strand
TGCGGCTTCGGCATCGTGCCGGCGCCGCCCGCCGTGCGCGACCTGGTGATCCGCAACCTCTCGGTCGTCGAGGGCATGGACCTCGACGCGCTGCGCCAGGGCATCGCCTGGGATTTTGAAAGTTTCAGCGACTACATGGCGATGCTGCGCCGGCGCGGCGCCTACGCCAATCTCGCGGTGCTGGCCGGCCATTCGACCATCCGCACCGCCGTGATGGGCGAGGCAGCCTCGCAGCGTGCCGACGCGACACCGGAAGAACTCGCGAAGATGAAGGCGATGGTGGCCGATGCCATGGCCAACGGCGCGATCGGCCTCGGCGCGTCCTATTCGCTCAATCATTCGGGCTTCGGCGGCGTGCCGATGCCGTCGACCATCGCCCCCATGTCGGAGCTCGACGCGCTCGTTGGCGCCATGGGCCCGCGCGGCAAGGGCGTCGTGGCCATCGCCTCGGGCGTCAAGACGCCGGCCGAGCTGGAGCCGATGGCCGCCAAATACGGCCGGCCGTTTTTCCAGGGCACCGGCATGGCGATGTACAACGAGCAGGAGCCGGCACGCGCGCTCGGCATCTTCGACGCCTGCGCCGCAGCCCTTCGCCGCGGCAACGGCCTCTACATCCAGATCCCCTGCCAGCCGCTGTCGTTCGACTTCACGATGGCCAACGCCTATCCGTTCTACAGCCATTCGGCCTTCGACCCGATCAAGGCTTTTACGCCCGAGCAGCTCAGCGTCGTCTATCGCGATCCGTCGTGGCGCGCCAAGTTCCGCGAGAATGCCAAGAACCCGCGGCCCGGCATGATCTTCCAGGGCAACTGGGACCGCGTGATGGTGGCCGTGGCGCAGAAGCCCGCCAACGCCAAATACGTGAACCGCTACCTGCATGAGATCGCCAAGGCCGAGGGCCGCGACCCGCTCGACGTCATGCTCGATCTCAGCCTCGACGAGGGACTGGAAACAGCCTTCCTTGGTCGATTCCTGAATGTCGGCGACGAAGGCGTGGCCCGCCTCCTGAAGCATGAGGCGGGCGTCGTGGCGCTCTCCGATGCCGGCGCCCATCTCATCTATATGTGCGACGCGGGCTTCGGCCTGCATTTCCTCAGCCACTGGGTGCGCGAGCGCGGCGACTTCGACATCGTCGAGGGCATCCGCCGCCTGACCAGCCATCCCGCCGATCTCTACGGCATCCAGAACCGCGGCCGCATTGCCGTGGGTGCCCAGGCCGACCTGCTGCTGTTCGACCAGGCCACGGTGGGCGTCAGCCCGGCCGAGCGGGTCGCCGACCTGCCGGGCGGCGGCCGCCGCACCATCCGCCGGCCGACCGGCGTGCACGGTGTCTTCTGCAACGGCGTCAGGACGTTCGACGGCAAGGACTATGCGAAGCACGCCAAGGGCCCCGGCCACGTGCTCGACCGGTTCAACAACTCGCTGGGCAGTCACAGTGCGATAGCCGCGCAATGATGCGCGATTCATGACCGGGGTGCCGCAGAAGCCCTGCCCGCCCGCCGATCCGGCACCGCGCAAGCCCAGCTTCGCGATGCCGGCCAACGCCTGCGACAGCCATGCCCACGTCTTCGGGCCGGCCGCGAAGTACCCTTGGTCGCCGGCGCGCGGCTATACGCCGCCCGAGGCGCTGCCCGCTGCCTACGAGCATCTCCACAAGACATTGGGCATCGCGCGCGGCGTCATCACCCAGCCCAGCGTCTACGGCACCGACAACAGCGCCACGCTCGACTATGTGGCGGCGCATCCCGACCGCCGGCGCGCCGTGGTCTCGGTCGATGCGAGCATCACCGACCCTGAGCTGGAGGCAATGCATGCGAAGGGGGCCCGCGGCATTCGCGTCAACATGGCCGATCCCGGCGGCAATCCTTTCAAATCGTTCTCCGAGCTGCGCCGTATCGCCGAGCGGCTAAAACCGCTGGGCTGGCACATCGAGTTCCTGCTCCATGTCCACGAGGCCGACATGGCCGAACTCGGCACGCTGCCGGTGCCGATCTCGGTCGGCCACCTGGGCTACATGCCGACCAGCCTCGGGATCGATCATCCGCGCTACCGCGGCTTTCTCGACCGCGTGGCCGACGGCAATTGCTGGGTGAAGCTGACCGGCCCCTACCGCATCACGGCCGACCGCCATCTGCCCTATGCCGACACGGTGCCGTTCGCCCAGGCGCTGGTCGCGCGCCGGCCGGACCGCATCCTGTGGGGCACCGACTGGCCCCATCCGATGTGCCCGATCCCAATGCCCAACGACGGACCCCTGACCGACATGCTGCTCGACTGGGTGCCGGACAAGGCCGCGCGCAAGCGCATCCTGGTCGACAACCCGGCCGAGCTCTACGGCTTCTAGAAAGCCGGCCTCTACTGCCGGACCTTTTCGATGGTGAGCCGGTGGCTGCGGCCATCGCGCGCCGTCCACGAAATCGACTGGCCCTCGGCCAGGCCGATCAACGCCGCGCCCACCGGGGTCATCACCGAGATCTTGTGCGCATCGCTGTCCTCGTCGACCGGATACACCAGCGTCTCGGTCAGCTCCCGGCCGTCGTCCGACCGGAACGTCACGGTCGAACCCATGCGGACGACATTGGACGGCACGTTGTTGTCACTGACGACCTTGGCGCGGTCCATTTCGTCCAGCAGCTCGGTAGCCACTTCGGGCAAGCGCTCGAGTGAGGCGGTGGCGAGATCGGTCAAGCGCTCGTAGTCGGCATTGCTGACGACGATGTTGGGAACCGAACGATTGCGCACGAGAGCGGGCATCTTTGCCTCCAGAGAAGTGGCGTGGCACCGCGCTACTGCACGATGCGTCGGCCTTGATTGTCGAGATGAGTGGGTCGAGATGAGTATAGAGATCGCCGTTCAGGCGATGACGCGCGCCCCAAACCCGGGACACGACGGCCGGCTTGGGGACTACGCTTCCGCGATCGGGTGGTTCCGTCGCGGCACGAGCGAAAGGGTGGCCTGGATACTCATGCCCATGACGTAGGCCCGCCCGTCGGGCTTTTCAAGCCCGTTGGTCGGGCATTTCAGCCCATGGTTTCTAGGGGGTGGGCTTGCCGATGCTGCTGCGGGCCCGCCGCGCCAGATAGACCTGGAGATGGGCATAGGCCATGCGCAGGTTGGGGGTGGCGATGCCGGCCTTCCTCGCCCGCGCGATCATGTCGCCCACGATGTGATCGGCCTCGACCATCGCGCTCTTTTCGAGGTCGTGCAGCATCGAAGCGGTGAACTTCGAGCCCTTCACGGTCAGGAACGAGTGAACGGTCGCAATGCCCTTCTCTCCGGGGTCGTGACCCGCCGCGGCTGCGACCTTGCGGCCTTCGTCGACCGTCTCCAGCACGATTGCTCGCCCTTCGTCGGCTTCGAGGATGTCGCCCGAGGCGCCGCGCATCAGGCAGCAGGTCGCGGCCAGCGTGCACAGCATGATCCACTTGTCCCACAGATCCTGGACGATATTGGCGTTCAGCCCGCCATCGACGCCCGACTTCTTGATCGCCGCGTCGAGTTGGACCAGCGCCGGACGTGGCCGCTTGCCGTCGCGCTCGCCGAAGGAGATCGCGGCGAACGGGCTGGTGTGGAGGATTTCGCCCTTGTCGTTCATGGCGACGCCGACGCGAGCCAGTCCACCCACGACCTTGTCAACGCCGAAGCGGGAGTCGAGCGTATCGAGATGGCGCATGCCGTTCAGCAGCGGCACGACCGTGGTACCGGCGCCGATCGCCGGAGCGATGGCGTCGATCGCCGAGTCGAGATCGTAAGCCTTGCAGGTCAGCAGCACGATATCGTACGGCCCGCCGTCACTCGCCTTGGCAACGGTTTTGACCGTCTGTGTGATGTCGCCTTTGGTGCTCCTGATGACCAGCCCATCGCGCTTCAGCGCTTCGTTCCGCTTGTCGCGCACGAGGAACGTCACATCGGCGCCGCTCTGGTGCAGCCGGCCACCGACATAGCCGCCGATCGCGCCGGCGCCGAGGATCAGGACTTTCATCGGAGACTCCTAAAAAGCTACTTCAGGCCGCCGCGCGCGCGTCGCGCCTCGTAGGCCTGCAGATGGGCATAGGCGAAGCGCAGGTTGGGGGCCGCGATGCCCGCCTTGCGGGCGCGGGCCAGCATGTCGCCCACGATCTGCTTCGCCTCCACGGCGCCGCCCTTCTCCATGTCGCCGAGGATCGACGCCACGGCCTTGGAGCCCTTCGTCGTCAGCATCGTCCTGATGCCATCGACCACCTTTTGCACCGGCGCATGGCCGTCGGCCGCGGCGACCTGGCAGCATTCCTCGAGGATCTCGGTCATGATGGCCGCACCATCCTCGGTCTCCATCATGTCACCCACCGTGCCGCGCATCGCCGAGCACATCGAGGCGATCGAGCCCAGCATGATCCACTTGTCCCAGAGGTCCTGGTTGATGTTGGCAGTGATGCCGCCATCGATACCGGCCTTCTTGCAGGCCGCCTCGAGCGCCACGAGCGAGGCCCGCGCCGGCTTGCCGTCGCGCTCGCCGAAAGACACGCCCGACGCACCGGAATGCAGGATCTCGCCGTTGGGTCCCAGCATGCCCGAGATGCGGGCGAGGCCG
>JAUXRT010000354.1 GCA_030681635.1 Reyranella sp. | reverse complement strand
TCTTGGTGAAGGTCTGCCAGGTCTTGATGAAGGCCTCGTTGGTCGGGTTCTTCACCGATTGGAAGTAGTTCCAGGCGGCGAGATGGCCGATCAGCGGCTTGGTGTCGATGCCGGCGAGTTCCTCTTCGCCGACCGAGAAGGCGACGACCGGGATGTCCTTGGCGGCCACACCCTGGTTGCCGAGTTCCTTGTAGAACGGGACGTTGGCGTCGCCGTTGATGGTCGACACGACGGCGGTCTTCTTGCCGGCCGAGCCGAACTTCTTGATGTCGGCTACGATCGACTGCCAGTCGGAGTGACCGAACGGCGTGTAGTTGATCAGGATGTCTTCCTGCTTCACGCCCTTCAGCTTGAGGTAGGCTTCCAGGATCTTGTTGGTCGTGCGCGGATAGACGTAGTCCGTGCCGGCCAGCACCCAGCGCTGCACCTTCTCGTTGGCCATCAGGTAATCCACGGCCGGGATCGCCTGCTGGTTCGGAGCGGCGCCGGTGTAGAACACGTTGCGCGAGCTCTCTTCACCCTCGTACTGCACCGGGTAGAAGAGGATGCCGTTCAGCTCCTCGAACACCGGCAGGACCGACTTGCGGCTGACCGATGTCCAGCAGCCGAACACCGCGGCCACCTTGTCCTTCTGCAGCAGCTCGCGCGCCTTCTCGGCGAACAGCGGCCAGTTCGACGCCGGGTCGACGACGACGGCTTCGAGCTTGCGGCCGAGAACGCCGCCCTTCTTGTTCTGCTCCTCGATCAGCATCAGCATGACGTCCTTGAGGGTCGTCTCGCTGATCGCCATCGTGCCCGACAGCGAATGCAGAATACCGACCTTGATCGGTGCCCCTTGGGCAAACGCGCTGGTCGCTGCACCGGCCACAAGGCCGGCAGCAACGAGGCCTGTCCGCATCATCGATCCCAAATTCATCCGGCTCTCCTTGTTTTCGCGACGGATCCCCCCGCCCTTGAACATGGAAAGCGAATGCCGTGCCAAACTCCCCTGAGAGCCAGGGAAAACTTCTACTGCGCGATCAGAACGAAGGCGCCACCGGCCAGGACCGCGCCGCCCAGGGCGCGCAATCCCAGGTCACCGAGCATGCGAAGTGCCGCCCAGCCGAGCCCGAGGCCGGCTGCTTGCAGCAAGGTGGTCGCCGCCATGAACCCCAAAATATAGGTCCCGGCGCCCGTATGAGGGGCTTCGAGGGCATGGGCATAGCCGTGGAAGAAGGCGAACAGGCCGGCCACCGCCATGGCCGCCGCCGCCGGCAAACGCACTGCAGTCATGCTGAGACCGCCGAACACGAAAACCGAACCCAGAATGATTGCCTCCACCAGGGGCAGTTTTATGCCCGCAAATCCAGCAGCTGCACCCACGGCCATCATGGCGAGGAAAGCGGCCGGCACGAGCAGCGCCGCGGCAGGCTTCCGCACCGCCAGAAAAGCCGCCCAGATCCCGACGCCGACCATGGCCAGCAGATGGTCGATCCCGGTGAAGGGATGGAGGAAGCCCGACGCCTCATGGTCGGGATGGGCCAAGGCAGGGCCGGCAAGGGCGAGCAACAGGGCCGTCAGGCAGATCGTGCGGGTCATCTATTTCTCCTCTTTCCTCTATTCTTCCATATCAACGCGCCGGCAGGCCACCCTGGCGCACGATGAAGGCGGCCACGTCAGCCACGCCCTTGTTCTCTTTCAGGTTCGAAAAGATGAAGGGCCTGGCGCCGCGCATCTTGCGCGCGTCGCGGTCCATCACATCGAGATTGGCGCCGACCAGCGGTGCCAGGTCGATCTTGTTGATCACCAGCAGGTCCGACCGGGTGATCCCGGGCCCGCCCTTGCGCGGGATCTTTTCGCCCGCGGCGACGTCGATCACGTAGATGGTGAGGTCGGCCAGCTCGGGCGAGAAGGTGGCGGCGAGATTATCGCCGCCCGATTCGACGAAGACGATCTCCAGGTTTGGCCACTTGCGCACGATGTCCGAGACGGCGGCGAGGTTGATCGAAGCGTCCTCACGGATCGCCGTGTGCGGACAGCCACCGGTCTCGACGCCGACGATCCGGTCCGGCGCCAGCGCTCCGGCGCGCGTCAGGAACTCGGCGTCTTCCTTGGTGTAGATGTCGTTGGTGACGACGGCGATGTCGTAGGTGTCACGCATCGTCTTGCACAGACGCTCGACCAGGGCGGTCTTGCCCGACCCGACGGGACCACCAACGCCTACCCGCAGGGGACCGCGCGCACTCATCGATCCATTTCTCCGGCCAGCAGCGCGAGATAGCTCACGCCGAGCAACAGGCTGTAGGGCGAATAGTACCGCTTGTCGCGCCTGGCAAACGGCTCGTCGTAGAAAATGCTTCGCCAGCGCGGGCTGTAACCGGCCCAGCCGCGGGCGACGAAAGCACCGGCGATGGCGAAAGTACCGGTCAGCACGGCCGGCTCCGAGCTGCGTCCCAGCACATACCAGGGCCACAGCGCCACCAGCCCCAGCAGGATCGCGACGGCGAAGCACTGCCACGGCGGCGGCATGCGCTTGCGGCCATTGCCCACGACGCCCCGCGCCAGCGCTTCCTCGTTGGCTTCCGGCCAGGTGCTACCCAGGCCCCACAAGGCGTGGACAACGGAGATGGCGCCGACGCCGACGAACAACAGGAAGGCCAGCACGATGTTCATGAGCGGAACAGCCTCGTGTATTGCGTTTCGTGGCGCAGCGAGCACCAGTCGAGCAACGGCGTCGCCGTGCCGACCTCGTCGAGCGAGGCCGCGGCGAGCGCCGCCTCGACGGTCCGCCGCACGGCAGGCTCAAGCGCCGCCAGGGCGCGCTGGCCATCGGTCTGGCCGAGCGGCACGGTTCGCACCGCCGCCGAGATCAGGTTCGCGGTAAAGCCATGCAGGTAGCCGCCCAAGGCTGCTTCGAGCGCAATGCCGTGCGCCGCCGCCGCCAGCGCCACGGCCACGGGCAGCGCCATCTCGCCGCCGGTTCGCTCGTGGCCCATCTCGAGAGCGGGATGCGGCCAGGCCGCCCGGGTGATCGACAGGAAAGAGCCGCCCTGCTGACGCGATTCGAGCGCCATCTCGGAGGTTCCCCGCCACGCCGCCGCGCGTTCGGCAACTGTATCGAACGACGGCCAATCGGCACCGTCGACGGCGCGCCACGCGGTGGCAAACAACGCGCCATCGATCAGGCCGGTGCCGCGCTCGATCACGCTTTCCAACCAGGCGATCAGCGAAACGCGATCCTTGATGAATCCTTCCTCCACCGCTGTTTCCACGCCATGGCTATAGCTGAAGGCGCCAACCGGATAGGCCGGCGACAGCCAGGCGAGCAGCCGGTAGAGCGGATCGCTCGTCATCGTGAACTAGCCATGGCGCTCGGGATGCAGTTCGCCATGACGATGGCCGGTATCGTGATTGTGCTGGCCGTAGGCGCCGCCCTCGGGATCGAACGGCACGCGCACCTTGCGAACCAAGGCGCCCAACCCCTTCAGCATATCGACGATGACATGATCGTCACGGATCAGGATTCGGTCGCTGTCGATCTGCGTCGGCAAGTGGCGGTTGCCGAGGTGCCATGCCAACCGGGCAAACGAAGCCGGGTCTTGGCCGCGCACCTCGACAAGATCCTCATCGGCGGCCTTCACTTCGACGAATCCACCCTCCTCCAGCTTGAGCCCATCGCCGGAATGCAGCACCACCGGCTCGACCAGATCGAGCAGGAAGTCGAGCCCGCCATCACCCAACATGCGCAGGCGGCGGCGGTAGCGGTCGTCGAACAGCAGGGTGACGGTGTCGGTGCGATCCTGCGTCGGCCAATGGCCGGTGCGGATGACTTCAAGGGCGCGTTTCATGGGCTGGGAGCGCGGCACTCCAGTGCCGCTCTTCCTCTTGTCGATCCGATGAACATGGGCGCCACTGGAGTGGCGCGCTCCCAGCGATGAGGTGACGTAATCATCAGAACAAAAAATACCGTTGCGCCATCGGCAGCACCGTCGCGGGCTCGCAGGTCAGCAGCTCGCCGTCGGCCCGCACCTCGTAGGTCTCGGGATCGACTTCGATCCTGGGGCAGAGCGCATTGTGCACCATGTCCTTCTTGCCGATCTTGCGCGTGCCCTTGACCGCCAGCAGCGGGCGCGAGAGCCCCCACTTCCTGGCCACACCCTTGGCGATGGCGGCCTGCGATACGAACAGCGCCGGGCTCATCACCAGGCTGCGGCCAAAGGCGCCGAACATCGGCCGGTAATGCACCGGCTGCGGCGTCGGGATCGAGGCGTTGGGATCGCCCATCGGCGCGGCCACGATCGAGCCGCCGATCAGCACCATGTCGGGCTTGGCACCGAAGAAAGCCGGCGCCCATATCACGAGATCGGCGCGCTTGCCGACCTCGACCGAGCCGACATGCTTGGCGATGCCGTGGGTGATGGCGGGATTGATGGTGTATTTGGCGACGTAGCGTTTTACGCGGACGTTGTCGTTGTCGCCTTTCTCTTCCTTCAGCCGGCCGCGCTGCTTCTTCATCTTGTCGGCGGTCTGCCAGGTGCGGATCACGACCTCGCCGACCCGGCCCATGGCCTGGCTGTCGGATGACATCATCGAGAAGGCACCGAGGTCGTGGAGAATGTCCTCGGCGGCAATGGTCTCGCGGCGGATGCGGCTCTCGGCGAAGGCGATGTCCTCGGGGATGTTGGGGTCGAGGTGGTGGCACACCATGAGCATGTCGAGATGC
>JAUXRT010000328.1 GCA_030681635.1 Reyranella sp. | reverse complement strand
GATCACCATGCTACTCAGCCTCGGCAGTCCGCTGGGCGCCGTCGCCGCCATCTTTCACATGATGAACCATGCGACTTTCAAGGCTTCGCTGTTCATGGCGGCCGGCATCATCGACCACGAGACCGGCACGCGCGACATGCGAAAGCTGGGCGGACTGTTCCGATACATGCCGGTCACCGCCACCCTGGCCATGGTTGCGAGCGCCGCCATGGCGGGCGTGCCCCTGCTGAACGGATTCCTGTCGAAAGAGATGTTCTTTGCCGAGGCGATCGAGACCCACGTCAACTCGGTGCTCGACACCTCGCAGCCCTATGTCGCGGTCCTGGCCAGCGCTTTCGCCGTAACCTATTCCCTTCGCTTCATCCATTCCGTGTTCTTCGGGCGCAAGCCCAGCGACCTGGAACGCGAACCGCACGAGCCGCCGTTCTGGATGATCGTGCCGAGCATGTTCCTCGTGCTCGCCTGCCTCGTTGTCGGCATCGCACCGGCAGCAACGGTGGGGCCCTATCTTCAGACGGCGGTGGAGTCCGTCCTGGGATCGCGAACGCCGCAATTCAGCCTGGCGGTGTGGCACGGCTTCAATCTGCCGCTGATCATGAGCGCGGTGGCGCTGGTCGGCGGCGTGCTGCTTTATCTGTCACTCAAGACCTATCTGCGGCGCAGCCCGGAAGGGCCGCCGCTGCTTCGGCACCTGAATGGCCGACGCCTCTTCGACCGTGGCGTGGTCGTCCTGTCGTGGAAGTGGGCGCGATCGGTCGAGACGGTGCTGGGAACGCACAGCCTGCAGCCGCAGCTGCGAATCCTGCTCCTGGCGGCATTCACCGCCGCGCTGGTGCCGCTCTATTTCGGCGGCTTTGGCCTGCAGTGGCCGATCGCGAACGACATCGATCCGGCGTTTGCCCTGGTCTGGCTGACTGGTGCGGCCTGTGCGATCGGCGCCGCCTACCAGGCCAAGTATCATCGGCTTGCGGCGCTCATCCTGTTGGGTGGCGCCGGACTGGCCACCTGCATCACCTTTGCCTGGTTCTCGGCCCCTGATCTGGCGCTGACCCAGCTCGTCGTCGAAGTCGTGACCACAATTCTGATCCTGCTGGGCCTTCGTTGGCTGCCCAAGCGCTTCGAAGACATGAAGTCAGGAGCAGCGCCGTTCGGGACGCGGCTGCGTCGCTCGCGCGACCTTGCCATCGCCTTCGCCGTCGGCGCCGGCCTGGCAACGCTTGCCTTCTCCGTCATGGTGCTTCCGCCGCCCGACACGATCGGCAGCTACTTTCTCGAACGCTCCTACGTGGAAGGCGGCGGCCGGAATGTCGTAAACGTGATCCTGGTCGATTTCCGCGCCTTCGACACGATGGGCGAGATCGCCGTCCTGGCAGCGGTTGCTCTCACCGTTTACGCCCTGTTGCGCCGCTTCCGGCCGACTCCCGACAATATCGGCTCGCCCGTTCAGCAGCGCCGTCAGAATGCCTTCGACGAGGCTGCACCAGACCGCAAGGTCGGCGATACCGTCGGCGATTACCTGATGGTTCCCGCGGTGACCATGAAATGGCTGTTCCCGGTCATCGTCGTCCTGGCACTCTACCTCTTCATGCGCGGCCACGACCTTCCGGGTGGAGGCTTCACGGCAGGCATCGCCCTGGCGACAGCTTTCATCCTGCAATACCTGGCCTCCGGCACGACCTGGGTCGAAGATCGGCTGCGCATCCTGCCGGTCAACTGGATCGGCCTCAGCCTTCTGCTGGCCGCGACGACAGGCATGGCTTCCTGGCTATTCGGCTATCCGTTCCTCACGTCTCATTCACAGTATGTGGATTTGCCGCTGGTCGGCGCGGTACCCGCCGCCACTGCCCTTTTCTTCGACCTCGGCGTCTTCGGCCTCGTCGTCGGCGCCACGGTGCTCATGCTCATCGCGATCGCCCATCAGTCGGTCCGCAAGTTGCGGGCCGCCCGGACGACGACGGCCCAGACCCGGAAGGACGCGTGATGGAACTCGTCCTGGCGATCAGCATCGGCATTCTGGCCGGCTCCGGTGTCTGGCTTCTCCTGAGGCCGCGCACCTACCAGGTCATCATCGGCCTCTCGCTCTGCTCCTATGCGGTCAATCTGTTCATCTTCAGCATGGGCCGGCTACGCTCCGGCGCCCCGCCCATCCTGACGTCTCAGACGGGCAGCCTGGCCGACTATGCCGATCCGGTGCCTCAGGCCCTGGTCCTCACAGCGATCGTCATCGGCTTTGCCACGACCGCCCTGTTCCTCGTCGTCCTGCTTGCCTCCCGCGGCCTCACGGCCACCGACCATGTCGATGGGCAGGAGCAGTGATGGAAGGCTGGGCGCATCACCTGATCGTCGCTCCTGTCGTGCTCCCCCTCGTGGCCGGCGCACTGCTGGCGGTGTACGACGAGAGGCGGCAGTTCCTGAAGGGGCTGATCAACCTCATCTCGACCCTGGCGACCCTCTATGTCTCGGTCGTCCTCCTCCAGGCTGCCGATACTGTCGGCACCAGCGTTTACCTGGTCGGCAACTGGCCGGCGGCATTCGGCATCGTGCTGGTCCTCGATCGCCTGTCGGCGCTCATGCTCGTGCTGACCGCCGTCCTCGGCTCCGCGGCCCTCATCTTCTCTCTCGGCAGGTGGCATACCGCCGGCGCCCACTTCCACACTTTGTTCCAGTTTCTGCTGATGGGCGTCAATGGCGCCTTCCTCACCGGCGACCTTTTCAATCTGTTCGTGTTCTTCGAAGTGTTGCTGGCCGCCTCCTACGGTCTTCTCCTGCACGGCTCAGGTCCGCGGCGCGTCCAGGCCAGCCTCCACTACATCGTCGTGAACCTGACGGGCGCCTTCTTCTTCCTCGTGGGCGTCAGCCTGATCTACGGCGTCACGGGAACGCTGAACATGGCCGATCTCGCCATTCGCATTCCCGCCCTGCCGGCCGACGACCGCATGCTGCTCGAGGCTGGTGCGGCGATTGTCGGCATCGCATTCCTCGTGAAGGCGGCGATGTGGCCGCTCGGCTTCTGGCTCCTCAGCGCCTATCCGGCGGCCGCGGCGCCGGTCGCCGCGGTCTTCGCCGTCCTCAGCAAGGTGGGCATTTACGTGCTGCTTCGCCTGTGTCCCCTGCTGTTCGGGGCGCCGGCCGGCGAGTCGGCCGGCTACGGCAGCACCGTGCTGCTCGTTGGCGGCCTGATCACGATCGCCTACGGCATCGCCGGCGTGCTGGCCGCCCAGGCGTTGACGCGGATCGCTGCCTTCAGCCTGCTGGTTTCCTCCGGGACGCTGCTTGCCGCCATCGGCCTGTCCGACGCCGAGGTTACGGGCGCCGCACTGCTCTATCTGGTCGGCTCGACGCTCGCGATCGGCGCCTTCTTTCTCCTCATCGAGTTGATCGAAAGGGGGCAGAACCCAGGCGCCGACCTCATCGCCGTGACGGCGGAGGCGTTCGGTGACGAGGACGACGCGCAAGGCGAAGTGGAGGTCGGCTCGAGTTTCCCGGGAACGCTTGCCGTGCTCGGCGCCTGCTTCGCCGGCTGCGCCCTGATGCTGATCGGCCTGCCGCCGCTTTCTGGTTTCATCGCCAAGCTCGCCTTGCTCGCGGCGCTCTTCGAGGGCGTCGCAACCGCCCCGGCGGCCAGCTGGCCGGTCGCCAACTGGATCTTCATAGGCTTGCTCGTCCTTTCCGGACTGGCGGCGCTGCTCACCCTGTCGCGGGTCGGCATTCGTACCTTCTGGGCGCCGGTCGACGCGGTCGTTCCGCGCATCCTCGTCGTCGAGGTGGTCCCCGTCATATTCCTGCTGCTGCTGACGCTTGTCCTGTCGGTCCAGGGGGGACCGGTGATGCGCTACATGCAGGACACGGCGCGTGCCGTGCACGCGCCCTCATCTTATGTCGAAGGCGTCCTCGCCGCGCCGCGAGTCCCGGCGCCGACGATGGAGGTCGGTCGGTGACCCGCCTGCTTCCTTATCCACTTCTGACCGCGTCTCTGCTGGCGATGTGGCTGTTGCTGAATGGCCTGTCCCTGGGACATGTCCTGCTGGGCAGCGCGATTGCCATCGCGGCATCGAACGTGACGGCGGCACTTGCGCCGGCCAAGCCGCGGATAAAGCGCTGGTACCTGCTGCCCAAGCTCGTCGCGATCGTCGTGGCCGACATCTGGCGCTCGAATATTGCGGTTGCCTGGTTGATTGTCCGCCCCAGCCACAGCCGGCGGGTGTCCGGCTTCGTCGTCGTGCCACTCGAGCTGCGGCACCCGACCGGCCTCGCAATCCTCGCCTGCATCGTGACCAGCACGCCGGGAACGGCCTGGGTGGAATACGATTCGGCCAGCAACAGGCTCCTGCTCCATGTCCTGGACCTGGTCGATGAAGCTCATTGGATAGACCTGATCAAGAACCGCTACGAACGCTTGCTCCTGGAGATACTCGCATGAGCGCAACAATCCTCTCCTGGTCGCTGCTGATTGCCCAGATCCTTCTCGGCGTCGCCATGGCCATCGCCAGCTTCCGTATGATCCGCGGCCCGCGGGCACAGGACCGCATCCTTGCCCTCGATGCGCTCTACGTGAACGCCATGCTTCTCCTGCTGGTCTTCGGAATCAGGACCGGCAGCACGCTCTACTTCGAGGCGGCGCTGGTCATCTCCCTGCTCGGCTTCATCGCCACTCTGGCGCTCGCCAAGTTCGTCATGCGTGGCGAGATCATCGAATGACACAGGCTGCGGATCTGCCCGTCTGGGCCGCGCTCCTGACCTCCTTCCTGGTCCTGCTCGGCGCCGGCTTCACCGTGGTCGGCGCCATTGGCCTGTTGCGCCTGAAGACCTTCTACGAACGCATGCACGCCCCGACCCTCGGCGCCACCTGGGGAACGGCCGGGATCCTGCTCGGTTCAATCGTCTTCTTCTCGGTCCTGCAGTCGCGCCCGGTTCTGCACGAGGTGCTCATCGCGGTTTTCGTGACCGTGACCACGCCGGTCACGCTCATGCTGCTGGCACGGGCTGCGCTCTATCGCGATCGCAGCGAGGGAAGCACGGAGGTTCCGCCGCCGGTCGGCACCGACGGGGCGGCGAAGCCGGGTGGCCAGGTCTGATTGCCTATGAGCTACAGTTGCTGCATCCCGTGAGGCCATTGTTTCCACCATGACCCTGCCACCCGACGCGCACGCCGCGGCGCGCCGCCACCTGGAAGAGCGCATCGAAGCCTTTATCGCCGGCTATGAGGCGAGCGGACAGCAGCCCGACTACTTTGCCGGCGAGTATCTGGTGCGTGCGCTGGCCAGCCTGAAGGCCGGGGACCATGCCGCCGGGGAGGTGCGGCTCCAGCTGGCCGAAACGCCGGCCGACCGCCGTTCGCCTCAGGACCTGGCCACGGTGCCGACGGGGTACGCGCTGCTGTCGACGGCGGAGCTTCGCAGGAGCTTTGAGCGGACGAAACTCGGGCAGCTACGCTAGGCTCAGCGAGCGAGAATGCCTTCGACGATCTCCTGGACGTTGAGGGCCTCCGCCAGCGTCGCGAGATGATGCGGCTCGCCGCGGGCGAGTTTTGCCACGCCTTCGAGCTGGCGCTTGAGCGCCAGCGGCCGGGCCTGCTCCTGGGGCAAGGCATCCGGCGCCTGCTGCCAGGTGCCGTCCGCCTGGCGCCGCTCAGCGATCGACCAGTCGCAGAGCCGCACCGCGCCCTTGTCGCCTTCCAGCCTCCAGATGTTGTGATCGTCCTTCGCCGTCTCGCCGACCGCGCCCGCGAGCGTGACCGGCAGGTCGCCGGCCTGCAGGGTCGCGGCGACGCGTCGTTCGGATTTGCTCTCTTCCGGAAACGACGCCTTGCCGCTCATGTTGTGCAAAGGCCCGACGAGCCGCCGCGACAGAAAGAGGAAATGCGAGACGACCTCGCGCGTAAAACCGCCCTGCATCGGCCTGTCCAGCCAGCCCGCCGCATCCGCCTGCCAGGGGCGCGGCCACTTGGCGAAACCCACCTCGATCGCGATGCGGCGCGGCGTGCCGATCTCGCCGCTCTCGATCCAGCGCCGGATCGTCGCCACGGCCGGCGACGAGGCGAAGGGAAAGTTCACCGCGCCCCCAGTGCCGGCCTCCGCTACGAACGCGGCTGCGTCGGCAACATCGACCGCCAGCGGCTTCTCGCTAAAAACGCTCTTGCCGGCCGCCAGCGCGGCGCGGGCGTGCGGGAGATGCGAGGCCGGGGGCGAGGCGATGTAGGTGCAGTCGCTCGCCGCAATGACGGCGGCCGCATCGGCCAGCCGCGGCACCTGGGGAAAGGTCTTTGCCATGCGCTGCATCGCTTCCGGCGCGGGATCCCAGATGCCGCAGGCGTGGACCAGCGCGGGGTTCTGCTGAAGGATCGCGTTGAGCAGCCGCTCTCCCATGATGCCGGCGCCGATGATGCCGATCGCAACGCTGTCGTTCTTCATGCCGCCATTTTTCATACTTGCGACCGCAGCCCCTCTTGCCGTTTTGTGTCGGGGCTGTTGTACGTCGTCAGCGGAAAGCGGTCACTTCCCAGTGCGGGACAGGACGAGGGACAGGCGTTACCCGCCCAGGCTGTCCGGCTCGGGCACCTCACGCGCCGGCTTGCCGCCGTCGATCGTTCTGGGGTGCCGATGATGCAGGAAGATGGCCAGCTGCTCGCGGGAGCCTGCGCTCGACAGTCGTACCGCCGATTCGAACAGCTCGTGCTGCACGCTGGCCGGCAGATCTCCCCAAACCGCGGCGACCGCGCGGCCGAGAGCTTTCGTGAGTTGTTCCGAGGGCATCCGAGACATGGCTCTCCCCTGGTCCTGCCTGAAAAGCTAGTTGGAGGTCCCGCCGGAGTCAAAGCCGGCGAAAGCGTGAACGCCGTCGTGCAGGCCCCGGTTCCGTGCGATCCTCGAGCGATCCTGCGGCCAGGAACAGGGTGAAGAGTGGTTCAGGGCGGGCATCCATCCGCTTCGGGAGCGGGCCGGTGCTGGCGGTGGTGCGGCCGCAGGTCGATCCGCCGAGACGGCAGGCGGGAACCTGTTCGATCCCCCGACCGTTATTCGTCTTTAGAAAGACAGAATGATCGTGTGAGTTGGGGCGTTCAAACTCCCTGACGTGGAGGAATCGAGATGTTTAGGTTCTTTCTGAAACCAATCCTTGCTGTGGCCGTCGGCATCACCGGGGCGGCGTGCGTGGACGACGGCAATGCCGCACCGCGCGGCTACTATCAGCCGACACCGGCGCCCTACGGCAACCCGTACAACAGCGGCTACTACAGTCCCGCACCTGCCCCGGCGTACGGCTATTCGCAGCCCGCGCCGTACTACGGCTACGGCAATCAGCAGCGCTACACCACGGTGACGGTGACAAACCGCGGGCAGAACGGGTATCGCGACGACGTCGTTCAACAGCAGGTCGCCTGCGGAAGCCAGTACTACGACGGCTACCGGACCCGCACCGCTCCTCGGTGCTGATCGCCTCCCTGCGCGCGTTCACAGGAACCGCGCAGCCGACGAGCTGAGCCGCCGATCGCAACGCACGAGTTGTGCGTGAGCACGAGCCTGGATACGGGTATCGTGGCGCGATCGGGAGGAACAATGGAATTTGAAAATCTGGACTATGCAGTGGTCGACCGGGTCGCCGAGATCACCATGCGCCGCGCGCCCGTCAACGCCATCAACCACGGCCTGATCGAGGACATCAACAACGCCTACCGAAAGGCCAAGGCGGACTCCGAGGTCCGCGCCATCATCCTGACCAGCGCCTTCGAGAATTCGTTCAGCGCCGGCATGGACCTCGCGATGATCCGCAATGCCCGGGGCCTGGCGCTCCGCCGCTACCTGGAGAAGCTCTACTTCGAAATGCACGACCTGCAATACCGCATGGGCAAGCCCACCATCGCCGCCCTCACCGGGCCGGCGCGGGCCGCCGGCGTGACGCTCGCCGTCTCCTGCGACGTGCTGATCGCGGCCGACACGGCGAGCCTCGGCTATCCCGAGATCCAGGTGGGCGTGATCCCGGCCATGCACTTCGTGCACCTGCCGCGCCAGATCGGCCGCCACAAGGCCTTCGAGCTGCTGTTCAGCGGCCGGCCCATCTCGGCGGAAGAAGCCTGCGCGCGGGGCCTGGTCAACAAGGTGGTGCCGGCCGCCCAGGTGAAGGACGAGGCACGTCGGATGGCCCGCGACTTCGCCGCCAAGTCGCCGCTCGTCATGCAGCTCGCCCGCGATTCCTTCATGCGCGCCAACGATTTCGAATACCGCCGGGCGATCGAAAACGTCGTCGAGACGATCTGCAACATCATTGAGACCGACGATGCCCAGGAAGGGCTCAACGCCTTCAATGAAAAGCGCCCGCCGAACTGGTGAGCCATGAACGGTCTGAGACCTGTACGCTACCGTGAGAGGACATGGATGAAGAACGTGGTCGGTGCATTCGTACTAAGCTTGCTGCTCGCCTCCACGGCGAACGCTCAAGGTCTTCCCGAGCAATCGCTTTGGAAGAACACCAAAGGGTCGCTGCTGCTCATCACAAAGGCCGACAAGGAAAAGAATAGCTTTAGCGGGACGTTCGTAAACTACGCCGCAGGCTATGCCTGCAATGGCGTCCCCGTGAGAATTACCGGCACCATCAGCGGCAACGACGTATCCATGGTCGCGAACTTCGAGCCATGCGCTGCGACGATAACCATCTTCAAGGGCACCCTCAGCGGGTCGTCACTCAACATCACCTTCGATCTGCGATACGTCGACAAGAACCATACGTTCCAGCAAGCCCAGGGATCGGACGTCTTCACGAAGCAAAACTAGAGGCTCTGGCTCTTCGGGAGCCTAAGCCGGGACCGGCAGCGGCAGGTCGAGCGTCGTGGTGCGGCGGAGTTCGCGGCGGTGGGTCTTGTCGTCGAACGGCCGGGCGCGGTGCATGGTGCAGCGATTGTCCCAGATCACGAAATCATGCGGCCGCCAGACGTGGCGATAGATGAATTGCGGTTGCGTGGCATGGTCGCTGAGGTCGCGCAGCAGCAGCCGGCCCTCCGGCACCTGCCAATCGACGACATGGGCGGCGTGCGAGGCGAGATAAAGCGCGCGACGGCCCGAGGTTGGGATGGTGCGCACCAGCGGATGGACGGCGCCCTTCAGCTTGCCGGCCTCTTCTTCGCTGAAGTCGAAGCCCAGCACATGGCGCGAATAGACGATGGAATGATAGACGCGCAGCCCCTCGATCGAAGCTCGAGTCTCCGCGTCGAGCGCGTCGTAGGCCGCGCGCATGTCGGCGAACTCGGTATCGGCCCGCACCGGCGGCACCACCCGCGCCGACAGCATCGAGTAGCGGCCCGGCGGATCGACGAACGAGGCATCGGTGTGCCACAGGCGGTTGGCGACCGAGGAGGCGCGCATGCGGTTGTTCGCGTC
>JAUXRT010000353.1 GCA_030681635.1 Reyranella sp. | reverse complement strand
CGCGATGATTGGGAGGCGCTGCTTCAAGCCCCCTTCGCGGTCTACTCGACGGTGGCCGGAGCCGACGAGCCGGCGACGGAGGCCCAGTTCCGGCGTCTGGGTGACGAGATCCTCGCCGGCCAGGGCGCCTTCCCGGATGCGACCATCGGTCGCGCGATGGCCGAAGCCGTGGCCGCGAACGTGGACATGCTGTGGGGGGCCTACCACGCCTCTGGGCGGAAGCCGCACGACGTGATCAAGCGGGCGGTGAAGGCCCTTGGCCGCGCGCCGGACGACGAGGCGGTCGCGATCCGGGACTGGCTGCTGGCGATGGCCGTGCGCATCGCGGAGGCCAGCCGCATGGCAGGAGAGGCGGCCGTGTCGCCGGTGGAGACGTCGGCGATCCGGGACCTGGCCGGGTGGCTGCAGCGGCCGATGCCGGAGACCCCGCAGGACTGACGGCGTCGGGGGCCCGCGGCCCGGGAGCGCTGCCGGCGCGGGGGGGCAGAGAGATGGTCGGGGCGGTGGGATTCGAACCCACATCCTCGTGCTCCCAAAGCACGTGCGCCACCGTTGCGCCACGCCCCGACGAGTTTCGTGCTCGGGAAGCGCCTGCTTCCTGAGCGACGCCGTGAAGACTAGCCTACAGCGCTCACGCTCCGACGCCATCAGCGCCCGCGCCGGCCGCGAAGGCCCAGGCTGCGCGGCTTGCCCCCGCGCAGGGCTCACCGACCCGATCGAAGGTCAACCAAGCGGTCGGAGGTGGGGCCAGACCTGATGATCAGGGTGGGGCCACTTGACGTGATCATTCCCAGCATAGAGACCTGCCCTGCGGACGCCGAGGCAGGTGACGACGCGCGGTCGGCCGACCTGGCCGGCGCGATCCCTCGAACTTGCCTCTACCCCTCACCGAGAACCGGTCCGCACCCACGCGGAAGATGTTGGCCCCCGCGACCGGTGCCCAGGTGTCTGGGAGGGCACCGAACAACCCGACGAGCGCGGCGCAAGCCTCCCCCATTCCGTCAGATGCTCGCGGTGAACCCACCGTCCGCGAGGTAGGTGGACCCAACGACGAACGACGACTCGTCCGAGGCGAGGAACAGCGCGGCATTGGCGGTATCCCAGCCGGTGCCCATCTTGCCGGTCGGCGAGGCCTTGTCGCGGAGCGCAATCATCTTGTCGTAGGCCTGGTTGTGGTCCTTCTCGCCCTTGGCGTACTGCTCGGCCAGGAAATCGATCATCGGCGTGTGCATCAGGCCGGGCAGGATGGCGTTGCAGCGGATGCCCTTCTCCGCGTACTGCGAGGCGATGGCGAGCGTCAGCGAGTTCACCGCCCCCTTGCTCGCATTGTAGGCGAGGTAGGAGATGCCCTTGGGGCTGCGGATCGAAGCGATCGAGCTCACGTTCACGATCGAGCCCTTGCCCTGCTTCTCCATCACCGGGATGACGTGCTTGGCCGTCAGGAAGAAGCTCTTCACGTTGACGTCGAAGACCTTGTCCCACTCGTCCTCGCTGAGATCGACCGGCCCGCCCTGCGAGCCGATGCCGACATTGTTGTCGAGCACGTCGATCCGGCCCCATTTGGCCAGGCAGGCATCGACCATCGCCTTCACATCGGCATTCTTCGAGGCGTCGGCCTCGAAGGCCAGGGCCGTGCCGCCCTCCTTCTCGATCAGGCCGACGGTTTCCTCGGCGGCGGCGCGCTTGCGGTCGACGCAGAACACGCGCGCGCCCTGACGCGCGAAGGTGAGCGCCGTGCACTTGCCGTTGCCCCAGCCCGGGCCGCTCGAGCCCGCGCCGACCACGATCGCCACCCTGTCTTTCAGTCTGCCCGTCATGCCGCTTCACTCCTTCTTTCCAGGAAGAAGTGTAGCACGAGGCAAATCGTCAGCCGCGCCAACTCGATGGCAGCATCGCGAAAATCCCGCCTGCCATCTTGGACATATAGGATCCGACCGACAAAGGCAGGCTGACGGTTGGATCGGGCACAAACAGCCATACGCCAGCCGCAACCATGTTGTTGATGGAGATTTCCACGCCGGCCGTCGTCATCAAACGTCCCCGAATGAACCCGCCGACGCGCTTCTGCGTATCGCCGAGATCTTTCGCTACGCGACAGACTTCCTTCCGGACGGCGACGACGTTGAGCCTTATCTGCTCGACGTTGACGGAATCGGGATTGCGGAAGGCCTTGCTCAACACCTCGCGCTTCGACTGGACCGCCGCCATCATGAGTCGGCCGAAGTCATAGTTGATGTTGGCTTCCTTGATGACCGCCTGCTCGAACTGCATGAAGCGCCCGAACAATTCATCGACGGACATTCCTGTCGCCTCGACGTGCCTGGCGACCACCTCCGGACACATCTTCCGTGCTTCTTCGATCCGCTCGTAGAGGAGGGTGTCGGTCTCCATGAACGAAAGGATTTTGCACATTTCGTCGAGCGCCTCGGACATCCGCTGCGGCGGAATCTTCGCGATCTCCGCGACGTTGTCCGGGGAGATGGCTATCGCGTCCTTGAGGATCGCCGCCAGTTTCTGCGCCGACTGCCAGTAGGGGTCGGCCGTGATTCTCGGATCCATGGGCGCTCTACCAATGGGAGAGGTCGAAGAGTTACACTACAACCTCGCGGGGGTCGCAACAAGAGAACCGCCCCCTCACACTCTACCTTGGCGGGTTCGACATCCCCTGCCGCTTGCGTGCGTGGTGTGTCAGGGCGAGCCCCAGGCAGTGACGCAGCGCCCGGACCGGCACGCGATCCTTCGCATCGAACACGATGGCACGGTTGCCCTCGTAGGCGAATGTGTCGGGATAGATCGAGCGGAAGGTATCGACCAGGCCGCTCTGGCAATGGAAGTAGATCGCGTAGCCGTCTTCGCGGTTCTTCAGGCGATCGATGCGGACCGTGGTGCCGCTGCCGCTCTCGGCCGTGAGGTAGCTCGGCTGGCCCCATTTCAGCGTCTCGCTGAGCCGGCCGACGCCCGCTGTCCGGCTGGCCGTGTCGAACACCAGCTCGCGCAGCGCCACGAGGCGGGCCCGCAGGGCGGGCGGATAGGCCTTGAACACCGCCGCCACCCTGGCGTCGTCGAACCGTTTCATGCCCGGAGCCTAACACACGGCTGGCGGCCGGGGGCGAGCCATGGAATGCTCGCGGCAATGAATCCAGGGAGGGTGACAGGAATGCTTCGACGCACTTTCACGGGCGCGCTTGCGTTGGGCGCCGCCGCTTCGATTCGCCCGGCCGCGGCCCCGGCTCAAACCCAAGCCCAGACGCAAGCGTGGCCCACCAAGCCGCTGCACATCGTCATCCCCTATCCGCCCGGCGGACCCTCCGATGTCTCGACGCGCATCGTCATGGACCGCGCCACGCAGCTCCTCGGCCAGAGCGTGCTGTTCGACAACAAGGCCGGCGCCTCGGGCATGATCGGTGCCGAATACGCGAAGAACCATCCGGTCGACGCCCACACCTT
>JAUXRT010000320.1 GCA_030681635.1 Reyranella sp. | reverse complement strand
GCAAAAGAGCGCGCCCGATATGAGCGCGCTCTTCGCAAGTGTCTCGAAATCTTCCGTGAGGAAGGGATCGTTTAGCCGTCGCTTGGTTACAAGCGACTAGGCTGCGCGACCCCGGCCGCCGAAGCGGCGGGCGCCGCCGTTCGAACGGGGACGATCGCCATGCGGGCGGTCGCCGGGCGGCCGATCACCATGAGGGCGGTCACCACGCGGCGGGCCGTTCGGACGGTCGCCGAAGGAACGCGGGCGATCGCCTTGCGGACGATCACCGTGGGGACGGTCACCCTGGGGGCGGTCGCCGTGCGGACGCTCGAAACGGGGGCGATCGCCGTGCGGGCGATCCCCATGCGGACGGTCGCCGCGCGGCGGGCCATTCGGACGGTCGCCGAAGGAACGCGGCCGGTCACCTTGGGGGCGGTCACCCTGCGGGCGGTCACCTTGAGGACGATCACCCTGCGGACGATCGCGGAAATCACCCCGCGACCACTGGCGCTCGCCTTGCGGGCGATCACCCTGCGGGCGGTCGCCGTGCGGACGATCACCATGAGGACGGTCACCATGGGGGCGAGGCCCACGCGGCGGGCCATTGGGACGATCGCCAAACGACCGCGGACGGTCGCCGAACGAACGGGGGCGGCCCGGACCACCGGGACCGCGGCCACGCGGACGCTCGTCGCGGCCGCGCTCGTCACGGGGGTCGCGCTCCTCGCGGCTGCGCACAACCGGCGGCATCACCGGCATGTCCTCGTTGGCCGGCGTCGCCACGACGGCGATCGGCTGACGGGTGAGCTTCTCGATGCTGCGCAGCTGGCCGCGCTCGCTCGAGTCGCAGAACGACACGGCGATGCCCGAAGCGCCGGCGCGCGCGGTGCGGCCGATGCGATGGACGTAGCTCTCGGCATCGGCCGGCAGCTCGTAGTTGATGACGTGGGTCACGCCCTGCACATCGATGCCGCGCGAGGCGAGATCGGTGGCGACCAGAACGCGGGCCTTGCCGCGGCTGAAGTTGTCGAGCGCCTTCTGGCGGGCGTTCTGGCTCTTGTTGCCGTGGATCGCCTCGGAGCGCACGCCGCGATCCTCGAGCGCCTCGGCGACGCGGTTGGCGCCACGCTTGGTGCGGGTGAACACGATCAC
>JAUXRT010000313.1 GCA_030681635.1 Reyranella sp. | reverse complement strand
ACATGACGCGCATGGAGCGCGGCGAGACCTGGGGCCAGGCCGAGAACGTGACGCCGAATGTCGGCCGCCTGCTCGAAGACCTCGACCGCGAGCGTCTCGCGATTGCGGCGGCCCTTGGCCTAAAAGTCCGCACGATCTTCCAGCACCTCAACCTATCGTTCGGCGTGCCTCTGGGATCGGCGTCGGAGATGCACCAGGCGATGCATGCCATCGGCAAGGGCGGCACCGGCCCGACGACCGCCGACAGCCGCTACGTCACCGAGGACGTGCCTTTTGGCCTGGTTCCGACCGCCAAGCTCGGGCGCCTTGCAGGCCATCCCGCCGTGCTTCACGAGGCTGGCGTCGGCATTTTCTCGGCAATGTACGGGCGAGACTTCACGGCCGAGAACGATCTTCTCGCCGCCCTCGACATCGACTCGATTCCCTTGCCGCAGCTCCAGACGCTGTGCCACGACGGTTACTGACCAGCCATGACCAGCCCCGCGATCACTCTCCCCGTTTCCCTGGCCGACGTGCGCGCCGCCGCGGCGCGCATCAAGGGCGCCGTCGTCCATACGCCCTGCCTGCGCAGCGAGACGCTGTCGCGCATCGCCCAGGCCGATGTCTGGATAAAGTTCGAGAACCTGCAGTTCACCGCCTCGTTCAAGGAACGCGGCGCGCTCAACACGCTGCTGCAGCTCACCGACGAGGAGCGCAAGCGCGGCGTCATCGCCATGTCGGCCGGCAACCATGCCCAGGGTGTCGCCTATCACGCCGGCCGCCTCGGCATTCCCGCGACCATCGTCATGCCCTCCTTCACGCCCAACACCAAGGTGAAGCACACGCGCGATCACGGCGCGCGGGTCGTGCTTCTGGGCGACACGCTGGCCGAGGCGGCTACCGAAGCCCATCGCGTGGCCGCGGCCGAAAAACTGGTGTTCGTGCATCCCTATGACGATGCCCGCGTGATCGCGGGCCAGGGCACGATTGCGCTCGAAATGCTGCAGGACGTCCCCGAGCTCGACACGCTGGTGGTCCCGGTGGGCGGCGGCGGCATGATCGCCGGCTGCGCCGTGGCGGCGCGCGGCCTGAAACCCGACCTGAAGGTGATCGGCGTCGAATCGGCCGGCTATTCGGCGATGCGCCAGCTTCTGGCCGGCGAGCCGGTGACGGTGGGCGGCGACACCATCGCCGAGGGCATTGCGGTGCGCGACATCGGCCAGACGCCGCTCGCCATTGCCCGCGCCCTGCTCGATCGCGTGCTGGCGGTCGACGAGGTGGCGATCGAACGCGCCATCGCGCTCTTCCTGGAAGTCGAGAAGACCGTGGCCGAGGGCGCGGGCGCGGCCGGCCTCGCGGCCCTCCTCGCCTATCCGCAGCATTTCACCGGCCGCAAGGTCGGCCTGGTGCTGTGCGGCGGCAATATCGACACCCGCCTGCTGGCCTCGGTCCTGCTGCGCGGGCTGGTCCGCGACGGCCGCATCGTGCGGCTCCGGCTCATGATCGGCGATGCCCCCGGCCAGCTCGCCCGGGTCGCCGGCCTGATCGGCGGCGCCGGCGGCAATATCGTGGAAGTGCTGCACCAGAGGCTTTTCGGCGTGGTCGCCAAGGCGACCGAGCTCGACGTCACCGTCGAAACCCGCGACCGCGCCCATGTCGGCGAGCTTTTGGCCGCCCTGCAGTCCGACGGTTTTAAGGTCCGCGTCCTGGAGGGGGTCGACGCGTAAAAGCGCCGCCTTACAACCCACCGGCCTGCGGGCTAAAAGGGCGCCCATGTCCGCAAGCCCCTCCTACGTCCCCTCGCCCACCCCCGATCTGGCCCGCGTCCAGCGCGCCCTGATCTCCGTCTCCGACAAGGAGGGCCTGGTCGAACTGGGCAAGGCGCTGGCAGCCCATGGAGTCGAGATTCTCTCGACCGGCGGCTCGGCCAAGTCGCTGCGCGACGCCGGCCTGAAGGTCGTCGAAGTGAGCGATCACACCGGCTTTCCCGAGATCATGGATGGGCGGGTGAAGACGCTGCAGCCCACGATTCACGGCGGCATCCTGGCGCGACGGACCGACGACGGACACAAGAAGGCGATGGCCGATCACAAGATCGCCGGCATCGATCTCGTGGTGGTGAACCTCTATCCGTTCGAGGCCACCGTGGCGCGCGGCGCCGACTTCCCGACCTGCGTCGAGAACATCGACATCGGCGGCCCGGCGTTGATCCGCGCCTCGGCCAAGAACCATGATTTCGTGACCATCGTCGTCGATCCGAAGGACTACGCCGCAGTGCTGGACGAGCTCAAGGCCAACAAGGGCGCCACGACACTCGCCCTTCGCCGCAAGCTCGCGGCCAAAGCCTACGCCCGCACCGCGTCTTATGATTCAGCCATTGCCACCTGGTTCGCCAAGCAAGAAGGCGACACCTTCCCCGAGCGGCTGACGATCGCGGCCGAGCGCGTGCAGACGCTGCGCTACGGCGAGAACCCGCACCAGAAGGCCGCCTTCTATTCCGACGGCAGCAAGCGGCCGGGCGTCGCCACGGCGCGCATGGTCCAGGGCAAGGAGCTCTCCTACAACAACATCGGCGATACCGAAGCAGCCTACGAATGCGTGGCCGAATTCTCCGAGTCGGCCATCGTCGTGGTGAAGCACGCCAACCCCTGCGGCGTGGCCGTCGACAAGGATCAGTACGCCGCTTACCTGAAGGCCTATGCCTGCGATCCCGTGTCGATCTTCGGCGGCATTGTCGCGGTCAACCGCACGCTCGAAGCCAGGACGGCCGCCGACCTGGTAAAACTCTTCCTCGAAGTCGTGATCGCGCCCGACGCCACGCCCGAGGCGCTCGAGATCCTGGCCCGCAAGAAGGACGTGCGCGTG
>JAUXRT010000301.1 GCA_030681635.1 Reyranella sp. | reverse complement strand
CATCCTTTTGCTCGGCGGCTGCGTCACCGATTCCAGTC
Organism: Reyranella sp.; assembly: GCA_030681635.1. Taxonomy (GTDB): domain Bacteria; phylum Pseudomonadota; class Alphaproteobacteria; order Reyranellales; family Reyranellaceae; genus Reyranella. Next base: position 3,944 of record JAUXRT010000301.1, on the reverse strand, counting down.
CGCAATACTCCCTCGCCGGTGGCGAGAAGGGCGTCTTCACCTCGCGCAATCCCGGCACGCCGATCCCGCTCGACCGCATCAAGGGCATGGACGAGCAGCAGCTCGCCACCACGTTCGGCGCCGCCGCCCTCGACCGCAAGGACGAGCCCGCCCGCGTGCTGCGCTACCAGTCCGACGCCTGCACGCTGTTCGTCTCGCTCTACCGCCGCAACGGCGCGCCGTGGCGGGCCGAGTTCGCCGACGCCTACGATACCTATCTGCGTCCCCTGCCGCCCGACCAGTGCGCCGGCTCCGTGGCGGCGCAGAAGCGGCGCGTGGCATAGCTTCACCGCAGCTTCTGCCATAGCTGCGCCACCGCGGCGCAGGCCTTGCCGTCGGTGATCATCTCGAGATGGCCGAAGCCCGGCTCGACCACCACCGAGATCTTTGGATTGAGCTCGCCCAAAAGCGGCGCGTAGCGCTCGGCGTAAAACAGCTCATCCTTGCTGCCGACCACGACCGTCGTCGGCCGATCGATTCGCCCCAGTGCCGCGCGCCAGTCGCGCGCGAGCTGCAGGCCGGCCGCGAGCCGGAAGGAATAGACCGGCGTGCGATTCTCGCTGGGCTTGGCCGTGGTCGCAAAGCGCAGGACGGGCAGGCCCTGAAACCAGGGCAGGCCGAAACCATCGAGGATCGACAATGCCGCCACGCGCGGCACCGCCACGCTCACCCAGCCGCCCGAGGCGGGCCGCGTGGTGGGGGAGTCCTGGGCGATGAAGGGTGAGATGGCGAGATAGTCATCAAACTGCGCGCGGTTGAGGCCGCTTGCCGTGCGCAACACAAAACCACCGCCGGATGAGAAGCCGATCAGGCTGCGACGGATCTTCGGATCGGCGAGCCCGATCGCCTGCACGAAGTCGACGAGGTCGTCGTCGAGCTGCCGGTGGTAGGAGACGTCGCCGTTGATCGTGCCGCTGCCGCCATGACCGCGCAGGCTGATGGAATAGACCGTGGCGCCTGCCTGCTGCAGGGCTTGGGCGAGCTTGTGCATGGACATGCTGGAACCCGAGGAGCCGTGGACCAGAACCACGGCGCGGTCGGCACGGCCCGGATAGAGCCGATAGGTCAGCGGCGCGCCGTCTCGCGCGACGACGCGCCTGACCTCGGGGATCTCGGCGCGGTTCCACGACTCGACTCCCATCAGGGTATCGCCCGCGGCCAACCGCGGCACCTCGGTCGGCGTGCTGAAGGCGATGACGCCGGCAAAGGTCGCGGCCGCGGCCAGCACGAGGCTCACCAGACCGAAGAGGGTGCGACGGATCCAGGGGCGCATGTGAGTCACTCCCCGAGAGCCACGGCCGCGCGGCGCGCCCGCAGGATCACGCCGGCCAGCCAGCCGAGGCCGATGCCGGCCACGACGCCACCGACCGCGCCTGCCAATCCGATCCAGAGCGGCTCGGCCTTGAGCGCCGGCGCGACGCCGAACAGGACGCCCAGCGCGTAGCGCGCGGCAAAGATGGAAAGGCCGAAAGCCAGCATGAACCAGCCGCCGGCAATTTCGAGGCGGCCATCCGCGAGGAACCGCACGGCGCGGCGGCGACCGAGGGCCAGGCCCAGGGGCAAGGCCGCCAGCAAGGCCACCGCCCATCCCGCTGCCGCCAGACCCGGCTGGGCAGACTGGGCGATGCCCGCAAGGGAGAAGATCAGGCTGACCACCGGCAGGATGGCCAGGCGCCACACCGGCACGGTGCGGGCGCGAAGGCTCAGCACTCCTATCCAAACGACGAACACCATCAACGGCCACACCCAAAGTGGGGTGTTGGCGACGATCTGGAACAAGGACGGCATGACGAACTCCTGTAGCAACGGATGTCGTCCCCTACGCCACGTGTCGGCGTCCCATCCATCGTCGCTACGTGGAAGTGCTGGCGTTTTTCGCGATCTGCCGGCAATCATCCGTTCACGATGCGCGAATCGCCCTATGTCAGGTCCCTGCCGTACAGTCTGCCGGCGATCATCGGCTTTGCCCTCGTCATGGGCGTGACCGGGCCGTTCGGCACCTACGAGCATATGAGCCTGGGCGTCCGGCTCCTTTACTTCACCGTCCTCGGCGTCCTGAACTGGCTGCAGGTGATCGCGCTGGCGGCCTGGTTTGGCCGCATCGAGCCGATCGATCGCTGGCCCGTCGCCTGGCGCATGGCCCTGGTCGGCCTGCTGGCCTCGGTGCCGGGCACGGTCGAAATCTTCCTGGTCAATGCCTGGGTGGGGCGGCCGATCCCGCTTTCGGCGCTGCCCACGCTCTTCCCGGAAAACGCCTTCCTGACGATCATTATCTCGGTCGTGATCGGCCTGTTCGTCGAGCAGCGCCTGCGCGCCGCCGCCGATGTCGAACGCGCCCGCGTCGCGGCGCTGCCTGCCGCCTCCAATCCCACGCCGCCCGATTTCTTCCGCCGCATCCCGCCCGCGCTGGGGCGCGACCTCCTGGCGCTCGAGATGGAGGATCACTACCTCCGCATCCACACGGCGCTGGGCAGCGATCTCATCCTGCTGCGCCTGCGCGATGCACTGGCCGAACTCGGCAGCGAACGCGGCCGTCAGGTCCATCGTTCGTGGTGGGTGGCCGAAGGCGCAGTCGCGTCGGCCGAACGCGGCGCCGGCCGCCTCGTCCTGAAACTGCGCAACGGCGTCAACGTGCCGGTGAGCAAGACGTTCCGCGACCAGGTGAAGGGCTCCGGCTGGCTCGAGGGATGACTCTCACGACTGCGTGAGCACGTGCATCCGGAGTGACCTCTCGCTGCGTCTAAGGTGCGTGCGATCTGGCACGCAACGCGGAACAGGAGAGGCAACTATGGCTTTCACGAGCAAACTCGCACACCTTGGCGGCGCGTCGCTGCTGGCACTTTCGATCGGCATCGCCTCGGCCGAGGCGGCGACCCTGGTCGGGCTGACCGCCGACAACAAGCTGGTGAAGATCGACACGACCACGATGGCCGCCTCCGCGCCGATGGCGATTTCCGGCGCCGACAAGATCGTGGGCATCGACCAGCGTCCCGCCGACGGCAAGCTCTGGGGCCTCACCGCGACCGGACAGCTCGTCGTCATCGACCACATGAGCGGCGCGGCGACGGCGGGCAGCATGCTGTCGGAGAAGGTGGCGCTGGGGCCGCGCCCGGTCGTCGACTTCAACCCGGTGGCCGATCGCCTGCGCGTGATCGGCGCCGACGGCGTCAGCCTGCGCATCAACGTCGACACCGGCGCCACGACCGTCGACAAATCGCTGAACTACGATGCCGCCGACACCAGCGCGGCCAAGAAGCCGGCAGTCGCTGCCGGCGCCTACACCAACTCGATGAAGGGCGCCAAGGGCACCGAGCTGTTCCATGTCGACGGAAGCAACGGCGCGCTGGTACTGCAGAACCCGCCGAACGACGGCGTGCTGAAGACCCGCGGCATGGTCGGCGTCACTGGCCCGGCCGATGTGGTGATGGACATCGCCAACGAAGGCGAAGGCAAGAACACCGCCTACCTGATCGCCGGCACTGCGCTCTACACGGTGGATCTCGCCAGCGGCAAGGCCACGCAAGTCGGCACGATCAAGGGCCTGGGCGGTAAACTGGTCGATATCGCCGTCTGGAACTAGCTACCTGCCGGCGCGATCCTCGCGCCACAGGTCGAGCTTCTCCTGGACCGGTCGGTCGGAAAAGGAGAACAGCACCGCGTCGGTATCGGCGCGGTGCTCTACTTTGGCCCAACTCGGCACGACGAAATGGTCGCGCTTCTTCCAGCGCATCACCTTGTCGCCGACCTTGGTCTCGCCCGTACCCTCGACCACCGAGAACACCGTGCCGTCGGTACTGCGATAGGGCGCCGTCTCGAAGCCCTTGGGCAGGAGCTGCATGTAGGTGCCCATGGTGGCGATCGGCGCGCCGCCGCTCGCCGGATTGACGTAGCGCAACTTGTAGCCG
>JAUXRT010000286.1 GCA_030681635.1 Reyranella sp. | reverse complement strand
ACCTCGACTACCAGGCCACGACGCCGATGGACCCGCGCGTCCTGGAAGCGATGATGCCTTACTTTACCTACAAATTCGGCAATCCCGGATCGCGCAGCCACAGCTACGGCTGGGAGGCCGAGGAAGGCGTCGAGAAGGCGCGCGGCCAGGTCGCCAAGCTGATCGGCGCCGACGAGAAGGAAGTGATCTTCACCTCGGGCGCCACCGAGTCGAACAATCTCGCGATCAAGGGCGTTGCCGAGTTCTACAAGGACCGGCGCAACCACATCGTCACCACGGTCACCGAGCACAAGTGCGTCCTCGATACCTGCCGCCACCTCGAGCAGCAGGGCTTCAACGTCACCTATCTGCCGGTGAAGAAGGACGGTCTCGTCGACCTCGATGAATTGCGCGCAGCCGTCACCGACAAGACGGTCCTGGTCTCGATCATGGCTGTGAACAACGAGATCGGCGTCATCCAGCCGCTGGCCGAGATCGGCAAGATCTGCCGCGAGAAGGGTGCCTTCTTCCACACCGATGCCGCTCAGGCCGCCGGCAAGATCGCGCTCGACGTCGAGGCGATGAACATCGACCTCATGAGCATCTCCGGCCACAAGATCTACGGCCCCAAGGGCATCGGCGCCCTCTACGTCCGCCGCAAGCCGCGCGTGCGGCTGGTTGCGATGATCGTGGGCGGCGGCCAGGAGCGCGGTTTCCGCTCGGGCACGCTGCCGACGCAGCTCTGCGTCGGTCTCGGCGAAGCGGCCGAGATATGCATGAAGGAAATGGACGGGGAGGCCGTGCGTCTCACCAAGCTGCGCGACCGCATGCTGAAGGGGTTGAACGCCAAGCTGGCGGAGATCTATGTCAACGGCGATCTCGAACAGCGCATTCCCGGCAACCTCAACATCAGCTTCGCCCATGTCGAGGGCGAGTCGCTGATGATGGGCATCAAGAACCTGTCGGTGTCCTCAGGCTCGGCCTGCACCTCGGCCTCGCTCGAGCCCAGTTACGTGCTGCGTGCGCTGGGCGTCGAAGAGGAGATGGCGCACACGTCGCTGCGGATCGGCCTCGGCCGATTCACGACCGAGCATGAGGTCGACACCGCCGTTGAAGAGCTGGTGCACCACGTCACCAAGCTGCGCGAAATGAGCCCACTCTGGGAAATGTCCCAGGAGGGAATCGACATCAAGTCC
>JAUXRT010000284.1 GCA_030681635.1 Reyranella sp. | reverse complement strand
GCTCCATCCGCTGCACCTTGTAGCCCTGCGATTGCACGCGATCGCGCGCCAGTGACTCGGTGTTGGGATAGCGCGCGCCGGCGGAGGTCCCGCCCGGCGGCGCGGTGGGCGGCAGCGCCGGCTGCGTCGGCGCCTGCGAGCCGATCGAGGTGACCGGCGGCAGGCTGGAATTGATCTGGGCCGCGGCAGCGCCTGCCGTCGCGATCAGCACGAGAGCGAGGAGGGGGATGCGCATGCTGTCGATATGGGAGGAGGCGCGCGCCCTGCAACCGGCACCTTCACGACCCGTGGAGGTGCGATGTCCGCTCAAACCGGCTTCAAGCCCTTGAGGCGATTGCACAATCGCGGTGTGCGCGGGGACGGCGCGTGCGCGGCAGAAGCGTGCATTTTTGAAATCGCGGTTCCCGTCGCGCGGTCCCTCATAAGTCCCTGTGCCAGCCGTGCCGTCATGGATTGTCGCAGATACGGCTGTGGGCATCGCTTCCTCCTTCCGAGAGGAAGATAGGAATTAGATACGATCCTGTCAAGAGGGCTGAGCGCGCCGCCTGGTGCCGAACCACAGCCAGGCCGCCGCCACGATCAGGAGCGCGAAGGCGATCGGCCCGTGCGGGCTGGCATGTGCCACCTGCAGTTCCCAGCCGAAGCCCACCAGCGGCACCATGTTGGCCCAGCCCGCGCGGCCGGCCAGCAGGAGCGCCGCGGCGACCAGCACGGCGCTGGCGAAGGCCGCCCACGAGGCGGTCTCGCTCACGAACGAGCCGACGCCGCCCACCACCGGATCGACCCACAGCGTGTTCTGCAAAGCCACGACGCCGTCGAACTGCTGCGGGCTGAGCTTGCCCTCGGCCACCATCTGCTGGACGACGAGGATGGTGCGGCCGAGGCCGATGCCGCCGATGGCGTCGAGGATGGTGAAGTAGAGCGCGAAGACGAAGATGGACGCGCGCGCCAGCCAGGCCGTCACGCGCGCGGCGGTGCCGTCAGAGGGACCGATGCCGTCCAGCATCAGCCACAGGCCGACGGCGACGAGGCCGACCATCGGCGTCTGGATCATGTGCAGCACGAACCACCAGTGCGGCCCGAAATAGCCGAGCGCCGAATGCGCTACGTGCGGGTCGGCGCGGGAGAGGAACTGGTACATGCCGGGCGTCGTGGTGAAGCCGGCGGGGTGGAACAGTTCTACGGCGATCAGGACGGCGGGGGCGACGAAGAGGCAGAGCCACCAGAGGAGGGGCTTCATGAGGTGATCCTGACGCGCTGTTGGCTCGACGATGGTCTGGGGTCTTTAGATCAAGCCGAGTGCATAGGCGAGATGCCAGAGTGGACTCGTTCGAGTCTCAGTCTGCCTCAGGCATTTCTCGCGTCGATCCCTAGCGGAGACATCTTTGGGGTAGTCGGCTGCTTCGTAGCACATACCGATTTGGCCTCCGTAGGAATAGTTCTCCAGACGGATCACGGTCTCGGATAGCCTCCAGACCAGCATCGCTAGCACGGCGACTACAATAGACAATATCCACTTCATGACCGCCGCTCCCGTCTCTTCAACGTCCGCAGGCGCCAACTCCCGTTAGCTCCCGCGCTTCACATCAGGATCTATGTGGCGGAGCACAGGAAAGGACGAAAGTGCAGGACTGTCGCTTATCGGAAATCTTTGAGACGCGGGCAAATCGTCCGCCCCATCACTCCGTCAGAACTGTAGTAGTAGCCGAGCGTCACCGTTCCCAAGCCAGTAAAGAACGTGCAGTCTAAAGTCGCTTGGGATCGTTCATTTTTGGGCGGAATAGGACCAGAAGACCATACGAGAACACCGTGAGTGGAAAGCAACAATACAAGCCAGCAAGCCATCAACAAGACGACTGCAATGCCGACCAACCTCCTCATGCTTCAACCACCCTCAATTCTATCGTCTAAATGGGTCGGGCTTCTTCGGCCCCCACGGCCATCCATCTGGGTTCAACGCTTTTTGACACTTCTCCAGCGCCTTAATGATCCCGACGAAATTGTAGTCAAAGTCGAATTTTCCGAGCAGTTCACCTTTGTAAGTCACCTTCATCGTATTCGTTAGCAACATCAGTTTGATCGCTTCGTCGGTCAGCGTGCTTGAGACCATTTGATCTGTAAGTCCGGTCATGGTGCCGTTGGCCTTACGATCATCAAAGTAAAGTTCGACAGGATATTTCTCATCTTCCTTGATGTTCTTCCAGAGTGGATTCTGGAGCGACAACAAGAAGAGTTGGAGCGAAGGCGAAACCATGATGATTACAGTCAAGTCGTCGTCGCCTTTGTGTCGGGCGAAGCAACTCGTTTGCGAATCACGCCCCACCACAAGGAACTTCCAGCCCTTAACCGTACCCCACTCCTCGGCCTGCGCCGGAGAGATCAGCAAACTTAGTGAGATCACTAAGGTCGCTAGATATCGGAAGATCATCATTTAGCGCGCCGTGATGACAAGGTCCGTCACGCGCTTTGTCCGAAGGTTATAGGTACAACGAACTTGGGAGCGAACCATCGCTCCAAATCCATTCTGAAACTTCACATCCGAGTCGATTGCTACGACGATTCCGTCTTTCACATAGTCACTACCCTTCAAGAATGTTCCGAAGGTGGGCTTCAGCCAGCCACCCCAATCTGGCGTTCCATACTTGGCTTGTTCATTGGCCTGCAGCTTGCAACTCACCTGTACGTCTAACCAACCGGAGTAGTTATTCACGAGGTCTTCGTTGTCGGAGCATCGCATCCAATCCTTGCGGCATAACTCCTTCTGTGTCGGTGGTAGGGGAGTGGACTTTGGCTGTTCGGCCACGGCCGCGACTTGCTTCGATGCTGATTGTGCCGATGTGCTTGCAGTGGTCGTCGCTGGCTTGTCTGCGAAAACGGCTATTGCCAGAAGGCCCAGCCAACCAAACGCGAACACTCTGCTTGCGGCGCTGTGCCCGTTTCTCATGGTGAACCAGGAGAAGAGGAACGGCAAAAGGAAGATGCCGAGACCGAGGAGTATCCCAACGCTGCGCTTGGGAGCCGCTTGAGGCGGCGGCGCAGTTGGCACGGGCTGAGCAGGGGGGGCGGACGCGATTTGCGGTTGGCTCCCCGCGTTGGGTGCACCGCAAGACGGGCAAGCTACGGCCAGCGAGGAAATCTCTTTCCCGCATTCAGGGCATTTGATGAGCGCCAAGTCACCCTCCCCCAGAGCCGTCTAGCCTATGTAAGGTGGGTGCTGCCAGCAAGTCGAATACGCAATCCGACTACAACCGCTGGTCGCTTTCTGCTCGTCGACGGCTCATGCGTGTGGGGAGCGAGCGCATCGTCGATGAGGCGGCCTTAGCCCTGTGCGCGACTCCGGTACCGACGCCCAACAGATGGCCGATGGAGGGATTAATCGTCGGCTCGCGGATATTTGAATTGCATTGAAGCGAAGTCTTTCGCGCCGGGGGTATGGTTGCGTGCTGCCAATACACCAAGGGGAGGAAACAAAAGATGAAGACCATTCTGCTGAGTGCGGCGCTCGTCGCAGTCGCCGCCACCGCGTCGGCCCAGGACAGGCGTCCCGAGTACGGCACGGCGGTCAACGTCGTGGCCGCCAAGAAGATCGCGGCCGGCGTCATCGCCGAATGCGCGAAGAACAGCTGGAATGTCGCCGTCGCCGTGGTCGATACCCACGGCTTCCTGGTCTACTTCGAGCGCATGGACAACACGCAGACCGCCAGCATGGACATCGCCGTCGGCAAGGCGCGGGCCGCGGCCACCTATCGACGTCCGACGCGCGTCTTCATGGAGGTAATCAACAAGGGCGGGCCGGCGACCGCCACGCTGCCCGGCGTCTTCGCGTCGCCCGGCGGCATGCCGATCACGGTCGACGGCAAGGTGACCGGCGGCGTCGGCGTGAGCGGCGTCACCGGCGACCAGGACGAGCAATGCGCCAAGGCTGGTCTCGGTAGCTAGCAAAACCGCTTCTCCTCCCCAGCTTCGCTGGGGAGGTGGCCCGTCATACGGGCCGGAGGGGTCGTGAGCCGCACCGGTGGCCCATGACCCCATCGCCCTCGTAG
>JAUXRT010000282.1 GCA_030681635.1 Reyranella sp. | reverse complement strand
GCTCCATCTTGCGCGTCTTGCCGCCGAGGGTGAGCGCCAGAAGCTGATGGCCGAGGCAGATGCCGAACAGCGGCACCTTCTTGTCGAGCACGGCCTGGATCGCGGGCACGGTGTAAGCCACCGTCGCCGCCGGATCGCCGGGGCCGTTGGATAGAAACACGCCATCAGGCTTGTGGCGCAGGATGTCCTCGCCGGTCGCGGTCGCGGGCACCACCGTCACCCTGCAGCCGGCGGCAGCCAGGCAGCGCAGGATGTTGCGCTTGGCGCCATAGTCGACGGCCACCACATGATAGTTGGGGTTGGTGAGCTTGCCGTAGCCCTTGCCCAGCGCCCAGGCGGTCTCGTCCCACGTGTAGGTCTGCTTGGTCGTGACTTCGATGGCGAGATCCATGCCGTCGAGGCCAGGCCACTCCTGGGCGATCTTGCGCATCTTCGGGATGTCGAACTTGCCGTCGGGCGCGTGGACCACGACACCGTTGGGCGGGCCCTTGTCGCGGATGTGCCGCGTGATGGCACGTGTGTCGACGCCGCAGATGCCCGGCAGGCTGTGGCTCTTCAGCCAGTCGTCGAGCGGCTTGGCCGCGCGCCAGTTGGCGGGCTCGGTGATCTCGCCGCGCATGACGACACCGCGCGCGAACGGCGTGAGGGTCTCGATGTCCTCGAGATTGGTGCCGACGTTGCCGATGTGCGGAAACGTGAAAGTGATGATCTGCCCAGCGTAGGACGGATCGGTGATGATTTCCTGGTAGCCGGTCATCGAGGTGTTGAAGCAGACCTCGCCCACGGCGTGGCCCGCAGCCCCGATTCCCTGGCCCCAAAACACCGCGCCGTCAGCCAGCACAAGGGCGGCCGTGGCCCAACGCGGCGCGGCGTCTTTCGCGCCGGCGGTCTTGGTTGAAGTCATGATTGCTTGCGTCCGTTCCGGTCCGCCCGGCGTCGCCCGGGGAGGCAACCTGCGAACCGCGCGGGTTGTAACCAAGCGGTCGCAGAGGGTCAAGGCGCGGAAGACAGCTAATTCACAAGCTATTTCAATAGCTTATTTGCTTTGCCAACAGCGGTGGAGGCGATTAGTTTCCGCCGCTTAAGCTGTTGGGATCAAACCGATGCTGCGTGACAAATTGAACGACGCCATGAAAGAGGCCATGCGCGCCCGCGATCAGGCCGCCTTGGGCACGATTCGCCTGATTCTGGCGAAGCTCAAGGACGTCGATATCGCGGCCCGCACCGAGACCAGCCGCGAAGGCGTGGCCGAGGACAAGATCCTGTCGATGATGCAGGGCATGATCAAACAGCGGAACGAATCGATCGTACTCTACGAAAAGGGCAACCGCGCCGACCTGGCCGACAAGGAAAAGGCCGAGATCGCCGTCATCGAGCGCTTCCTGCCGCAGCAGATGGACGAGGCCGCCGTCGCAGCCGCCGTGCGCGAAGCGATCGCTGCCGCCGGCGCCACGACGGTCAAGGACATGGGCGGCGTCATGGCTGCCCTCACAGCCAAATATGCCGGCCAGATGGACTTCGCCAAAGCGTCCGCCGCGGTGAAAAAAGTCCTGACGGGCTGATCTTCCCCGCTATCCCCTATGGCGTGGCCCCGGTCGCAGGGCCATCTTAGGGGATGGCGTTTCCACCGGGTTTCCTCGACGAATTGCGTGCGCGCCTCAGCCTGTCCGACGTGGTCGGCCGCAAGGTGTCGCTGAAGCGTCGCTCAGGCGCCGAATACGCTGGCCTCTGCCCGTTCCACAACGAGAAGAGCCCGTCCTTCACGGTCAACGACAAGAAGGGCTTCTATCACTGCTTCGGCTGCGGCGAGCATGGCGACGCGGTGGGCTTCGTGATGAAGACCGAGGGGCTCTCCTTCCCCGAATCGGTCGAGAAACTCGCGCGCGAGGTCAATCTGCCCGTGCCGCGATCAACGCCGGCCGAACGCGAGCGGGCTGAGCGTGCCTCGACCCTGCAGGAGGTCGTCGAACTGGCGACACGCTGGTTCCAGAAGCAGTTGCGTCTGCCGGTCGGACGTCACGGCCTCGACTATCTCCGGGGCCGCGGCCTCAGCGACGAGACGATCGACGATTTCCGCCTGGGCTTCGCACCCGACTCGCGCGACGGCGTGATCGCGGCGCTGAAGCGCGAAAACGTGCCGATCGACAAGATTGTCGAGGCGGGCCTCGCCATCCAGCCCGAGGACAAACGCGATCCCTACGATCGCTTCCGCGGCCGCGTGATGTTTCCCATCGCCGACCGGCGCGGCCGGATGATCGCCTTCGGCGGCCGCGTGATGGGCACGGGCGAGCCGAAGTATCTCAACTCGCCCGAGACGCCGCTGTTTCATAAGGGTGCCAACCTCTATTGCCTCGATCGGGCACGGCAGGCCGTGACCAAGGACCAGCCGGTGATCGTGGCCGAAGGCTACATGGACGTCATCGCGCTCCACGGCGCGGGCTTCAACGGCGCCGTGGCACCGCTCGGCACCGCCCTCACCGAAGGCCAGCTGGGCGAACTCTGGAAACTCGCCGACGAGCCGTTTCTCTGTTTCGACGGCGACAATGCCGGCCGCCGCGCGGCGTCGCGCGCCGCCGAGCGTGCGCTGCCGCTGTTGCGCGCCGGCAAGAGCCTCCGCTTTCTGGCGCTCCCCGCCGGCGAGGACCCCGACAGCGTGATCCGCAGCCGCGGTGCCGAGGCCATACGGCGCGTCCTCGATCTCGCCCGCCCGCTGTCCGACGTGGTGTGGGAGATGGAGACCGAGGGCAAAGTCGCCGACACGCCGGAGCGCCGCGCCAGCCTCCAACGCGCCGTCGAGCAACGGGTGGCCGAGATCGCCGACCCGATGGTCCGGGATTACTACAAGACCGACATGCGCAACCGGCTGAATCGCATCCGGCGGCCGGACGCGCCGGCCTGGCGGCCCGGTGAGCGACGGCCATTCCGCCGGCCGGGAGACCCTGCCCCCTCCCCCTTTTCGCCCGGTTCGGCCGCCCGCCAGTCGAGCCCCGAAGCCGACGGTTCGCGCCAGGAGCGGGCCCTGCTGGGGGCTCTGATCGAGCGGCCGGCGCTCCTCCATGTCCTGGCTGAAGACCTGGCGGCTCTGCCGATCGCCAACCCCGATCTGGCCCGGCTACGCAGCGGCCTGCTCGACGCCCTGTCGATGATCCCTCTGGGCGTCGATCCGGCCGCCGACGAGGCCATGGGCGAGGGAATTTCGGGCGAGACCTCCCTTGAAGCCCGCCTGATCGAGGAGCATCTCCAGCGAACCGGCCTCGGCAGCCTGGCCGCCGCCGCCCGGATCAAGGCCCGCGAGGTCTTCCGGGACGACCCGCCGGATGGCGACGGCCGGGTCGGGCAATGGCGCCGGGCGGCCCGCCATATGAGCCAGCTGACAGCCGATCCCGAGGAATTGAAGCGGGCCGAGGAGGCCCTGGCGGAGGATATGAGTGAGGAAAACCTGCGACGCCTGCAGGCCATTCTCGACCGGATGCGGCGGGAGAGCGTCGAATCCGGCGCCGGATAGCAGGCTTGCAGTTGAATATGGGGGACCACCCTATCGGCGCTTGAACTTAACCCCCATATAGTAGAAGGGTAGTTTTAGCGGGATCGCCCTTCCGCACCCCCTTCTTGCAGCCAAATTCACGGCCTGACCGGCCGTTGGACCCGTTTGTCGCACCCAAGGAACAGTAATGGCGACCAAAACCGCGACCGCAGCCCAGCCTGAAGCCACCGAGGCCCGCGAAGAGGGCCCGGATGCCCCCCTCCTCGACACCCTCGGCGCCGAGCTCAAGAAGCTCGTCCAGAAGGGCAAGGAGCGCGGCTATGTCACCTATGACGAGCTGAACGCCGCCCTGCCGCCCGACGAAGTGTCCTCTGAGCAGATCGAGGACACGATGGCGATGCTGTCGGAAGCCGGTGTCAACGTGGTCGAGGCCGAGGAGCAGGAAGAGGCTCCGGCCGCCACCCCGACAGAGCCCGCCAAGACCGCCGTGGTCGCCGCAGAGGCGACCGGCGAAGACGAGGAACTCGGCCGCACCGACGATCCCGTCCGCATGTACCTGCGCGAGATGGGCAGCGTCGAACTGCTGAGCCGCGAGGGCGAGATCGAGATCGCCAAGCGCATCGAGGCCGGCCAGGACAAGATGATCGGTGGCATCTGCGAGAGCCCGATGACGATCACGGCGCTGCTGGCGTGGCGCGACGCGATCAACGAAGGCCGCATCCTGCTGCGCGACGTGATCGACCTCGAAGCGACCCAGGGCGGTGCGCCCGGCGAGGCCAAGGCCGCGATGGCGGCCAATCCGCCGCCGCCGGCAATGCCGCGCCCGGCGATGCCCAAGCTCGTGCGACCGGCTGCCCCCGCCGTCAACGGCAACGGCGCTGCCGCGGCCCCCGGCGAAGCCGCTGCCGAAGGCGCCGAGGACGACGAGGAAAATGCGCTGTCGCTGTCGGCGCTCGAGGAGAAGCTCAAGCCCGAGGTACTGCGCAACCTCACCAAGATCGCGCGCGTCTATCTCGACATGTCGAAGGTGCAGAACCGGCGCCTGTCGACTCTCAACCGCGGCCAGAAGCCCAGCCCGGAATTCGAGAAGAGCTACGAGAAGCACCGCAAGAAGATCGTCGACCTGGTCCGCCAGATCCACATCAACGCCAACCGCATCGAGCAGCTCAAGCTCTCGCTCTACGACCTCAACCGTCGCCTGATGATGATCGAGGGCAAGCTCCTGCGCATGGCCGAGGGATTCCGTATCCCGCGCCAGGACTTCCTCGACAACTATCTGAACCACGAGATCGATCCGAACTGGCTCGAGAAGATCGGCAAGCTGCCGGGCAAGGGCTGGAAGGATTTCGCCAAGAAGAAGGGCCCCGAAGTCGAGAAGATGCGCGACGAGATCCGCGTCATCTCGGATCATGCCGGCGCGCCGATCTTCGAATACCGCCGCATGGTCAAGACCGTGCAGGACGGCGAGCGCGAGATGATGCGCGCGAAGAAGGAGATGATCGAGGCCAACCTTCGCCTCGTCATCTCGATCGCCAAGAAATA